>CAUSHT010000014.1:0-17682 GCA_963531275.1 uncultured Neisseria sp. | reverse complement strand
AAGGTCAAGACATCGGCGTCGCCGTTGAAAACGACTGCCAAATCCACGCCGACGATACCGAAATCTACACCCTCATCAAAACCTTTACCGACAATGCCATCCGCTATACTCCCAAAGGCGGCCGTATCGATTTGGGCTTTGACGAAACCGCCGAATACCTCAACATCTGGGTGGAAGACGACGGCCCCGGCATTCCCCCAAGCGAACGCCAACGCGTTATCGACCCCTTCTACCGCATTCTCGGCACCGAACAACAAGGCACCGGCCTGGGGCTTTCCATCGCAGACACCATTGTCAAACGCCATCAAGGCCGTCTGAAACTGGCCGACAGCCGACGCTTTGACAGCGGCTTGCTGATTATTGCCGAGTTGGATAAAAAGACGCTTTAAATAATCGACCCGCCCAAATTGGTTTATCTAGCTTTAAGCCGATAAATGAAAACGTTTTAAAACCAAAGGCCGTCTGAAAATAACTTTCAGACGGCCTTTTTATATTTTAAAGCAAACCTCATTCATTCCTCACAAATACGGCTGCAAGGTTTGGCGGAGGATTTCCATATCGGTAATTTCAGTGATATTGGCTTTGCCCAAGTATTCCAAACCGACAAAACGCATGATGCCGCTGCTGACTTTTTTGTCGTGGCTCATGTGTTCAATCCATTTTTCAAAGGAGAAAACAGGCGGCGCAGACGGGAGGGAAGCGGCTTCCATTAAAGCGGCAATGCGGTCGGTATCGGCTTGTTGGGTTTTGCCCAAAATTTGCGACAAACGGGAAGCGAGGACGCAACCGGCGGCAACGGCTTCGCCGTGCAACCATACGCCGTAGCCCATTTCGGCTTCAATGGCATGGCCGAAAGTGTGGCCGAGATTAAGCCATGCGCGGATGCCCTGCTCGGTTTCGTCTTGGGCAACAATATCGGCCTTCATTTTGCAGCAATGGTAAACGGCTTCTGCCATTTTTTCTTGATGTTGCGCCATCAGGTCGGCCATATTTTCTTCCAACCAGGCAAAAAATTCGGCATCGCCCAATGCGCCGTATTTGATGATTTCGGCCATGCCTGCGGAAAGTTCGCGTTGCGGCAGCGTTTGCAGGGCGGTCAAATCGGCCAAAACGGCTTGCGGCTGGTAGAACGCGCCAATCATGTTTTTACCGAGCGGATGGTTGATGGCAGTTTTACCACCGACCGAGGAATCGACCTGGCTGAGCAATGTGGTCGGCACTTGGATAAAAGGTGCGCCACGCTGATAAGTCGCCGCGGCGAAGCCGACCATATCGCCTATCACGCCGCCGCCCAAAGCGATTAAAGTAGTTTTGCGCTCGGCACGGTTTTGCATCAGGCCATCGTAAATCAGGTTAAGCGTCTGCCAGTTTTTATATTCTTCGCCGTCGGGAAGGATAATGCTGAAATGCGGCACGCCCAGTCTGTCTAAGGCCGTCTGAAGCTGTTTGAGATAAAGCGGCGCAACGGTTTCGTTGGTAATGATGGCTGCTTTTTTGCCTAAATAGGGCTGAAGCAGCGTATCGGCCTGCTCAATCAGTTTATGCCCGATAAAGATGGGGTATTGATGGGACGGGGTTTGGACAGTCAGGGTGCGCATGGTGTTCCTTTGCAAAGCGTGTTTATTCGCCTAAAGCCTGCATCAGGCGTTTGAGCGTTTTGTGACAGCTGTCGGATTCGATGACGAGATGGGCGGTTTGACGGTACAGCGTATCGCGTTGGTCATACAGCTCTTGCAGTTTGGCCAAAGGGTCGGCAACTTGCAACAGCGGCCGGTTGCTGTCGTAACGGGTACGCTCCAGCAAGGTTTCGGGGCTGGCATGCAGATAAACAACCGTGCCGTTTTGGCGCAAAATCTGTCTGTTTTCACTGCGTAATACGGAGCCGCCACCGGTCGATAAAACGATGTTGCGCCGGGAAGCGAGCTTCTTCAGCATATTGGTTTCGCGGTTGCGGAAGCCTTCCTCCCCTTCCATCTCAAAAATGGTCGGAATGGATACGCCCGAAGAAGTGCAGATTTCGTAGTCGCTGTCGTAAAACGGGCATTCAAACATTTGGGCAAGCTGCTTGCCCAAAGTGGTTTTGCCCGCGCCCATCAGCCCGATTAAGATTAAATTACCGTTGATTTTTTCCATGAGGGTCATTTTATACGATATGGTGGTTTCGTGGAAAAGTTCGTCGTTTTTCAGACGGCCTTTTCATCTCAGGCCGTCTGAAAACCAAAACAGGCATACCTTTGCAGATATGCCTGTTTGTCATTTTAAAAATCAGTAACGCAGATTGTTACCCACATTATCCATGATGCGCGGCGTGATGAAGATCAACAGCTCACGGCGGTTTTCACGTTTACCGCGTGATTTGAACAGATTGCCGACAACAGGAATATCACCCAAAACAGGTACTTTGTTCACTGCATTGGTGCTTTCTTCTTCGTAAATACCGCCGACAATCAGCGTGCCGCCATCTTCAACCATGGCTTGGGTATTCAAGTGTTTGGTGTTGATACACTTGGTTGTCAGAGAATCCACGGTACAGTCGATCGGGGTATCGCGATTAATCTTCACAGTCATGATGATTTGACCGTCAGGCGTAATGTTTGGCGTTACGGTCAAACCCAAAACGGCTTTCTTGAAGGTAATCGAAGTCGCACCGCTGGAAGAAGCCTCTTGGTAAGGAATTTCCGTACCGGATTCAATTTTGGCTTCTTTGCGGTCTTGTGTCAGCACGCGCGGATTGGAAATGGTTTTGCTCTTACCTTGTTCTTCAGACGCGCTGATTTCCAAGCCCAATGCGCCGGACGAGAACGCACGCACCAGCGCAATGCTGTTGACTGCGGCTGCGGTCGGCAGACTGACGTTCGGATCTAAAGTCCATGTGCGGTAGCCTACGTCGCCACGATTAAATGAGGCATTGGTATTGTAGTTGGTTTGCGCATTGCTCCAGTTGCTGCCCCATGCGTTACGGCCACTTGCACCACCTGAACCGAATTTAACGCCCAAGTTGCGGAAGAAGGTATCTTCTGCTTCCACAATACGCGCTTCCACCATCACTTGACGTGTTGGAACGTCCAATTCATCAATCAGTTTGCGGAATTTCTCAATCACGCCACGGTTGTCGGTCACGATCAGTGTATTGGTGGCCGGATCGATTAAGGCGCTGCCTCGGTTGCTCAACAGAGTATTGCGGGTGTTGGAATTATTGCTGTCGTATTCTTCCAAACGCAGAATTTTACGGAACTCTTCCACGTTTTTGTATTTCAACTGGAAGGTTTGAGAATACAGCGGACCCAATTCGGCAATCTCTTTTTCAGCCTGCAAGAAGGCTTTGTCTTTTGCCAACAATTCATCGCGAGGCGCAATATTAATGATGTTGCCTTGACGGCGCATATCCAAATTACGCGCCTGCATAACCAAGTCCAAAGCCTGATCCCAAGGTACATCTTTCAAGGACAGGGTCATGGTGCCTTTGACGGTATCGCTGGCAACAATATTCACGCCGGACTCTTTCGCCAAAATCTGCAAAATGGTACGGACTTCTACATCTTGGAAGTCCAAGGAAATTTTACGGCCTTTAAACGATTTATTCGCATTTTGGTTCAGGCCGCCGGATTCGGTATTGGCGGCTTTAGGCGATACTTCAAATACAAAACGGCCGGAAGAGGCTTTGGTATTAATGTCCCAATTCGCATTATTGTTGCGGATAATGAGCTGGGTAGAATTGCCGATACGTTTGAGCGTAACGTTTTGTACAGGCGTATTGAAGTCAGCCACATCCAAACTGCGTTGCGCTTGTGTCGGCAGAGTATGGTTTTTCAAGGTCACAACCACGCGGTCGCGCTGCTGTTTAATGTCCGGCTGTCCGCTAAAACCTGGGACAGACAATTCAATAATGCCGGAATTGCGTGCGCCTTTGCGGAAATCAATATTGGCTGCTGAAACGGCTTGATAAGTCTGAGCAGCGCGCGCGGTAGACGGCGTAGCCGCACGTTCATTGGCAACGGCAGCATTGGTTTGATCAGTAGATTCATTTACAAACACCCAAACTTCGTTGCCGCGAATCTCAGTATTGTATTGGCTGATTTTGTTCAAACCCAAAACCACGCGTGCGCGGTCATTGTTTTGCGCCGCAGTAATTTGATTCAACAATGGGTCGGCATATTCCAAAACAGGCTGAGGCAAACGGATATTAGTGTTGGCAAAATCCAATGCGATACGTGCCGGAGTAGATGTTACAAAACCATGAGGTGTGGTGACGTCTTTGTCGAAACGGATTTTGATGATTTTTTGGTTGTCAGGCAAAGTGGAAACGTTGATATCGGTAATATTGCCTGCAAAGGCCGTCTGAACAGCGAGGGCAACGCTGAAGCCGGCAAATAATTTTGTCATGTGCTTGGTTTTCATAATTGAGTGAGACCCCTAAATTAATTTGAATTCGAACTATCTGAGCTATTGGAAGAATCCGCCTCTTTACTGCTCAATGGCAATTCGGCCTTCCGGTACACCCAGTTGCCGTAGCTGTCTTCAATTTGCTCGGTCAAGATAATTTTATCTTCGGTAATACTTTGGATTCTGCCGTAATTCTGACCGATGTAGTTTCCGGGATAAACAGTATAAACATGGTCGTTGACCTTAATAAATCCGGAAACTTTGCCACCGCTTTGCAGCGTTCCGACAAAGGCCATATTTTCCAAACTGAAGGCTTCCAATGTTTCTTTCGGACGGTTCACATCCGGCGCATTGCCACCTTTAGGAGCAGTGTCCAAACGGCGTGAATCAAACGCATTCATGCCTTTAAAGTTCGGCGGGCTATACGGCTTAGGCAATGTAACCGTCGGCTCTTCAAACGGAATAATCTTGGATTTCGCTTCCTGACGGGTTTGCGTCATCCATTGAGTCAAATCTTCATAGCTTTGCGTGCAGGCTGCCAAGGGAAGAAGACTTAAGAGTAAGATGATTTTTTTCATGATTTCCCTATTCTTTTATTTTTGCTCATTCTCGGCAGATTTGCCTTCTTCCTGCGCCTGTTGCGCAGCCAATTCAGCGGCAATCTCTTCGGCAGGACGGGCTTTGTAAGTCGTCGCAATCGCGCTCAGTGTCAATTCGCCTTTATTGCCTTTGCCTTCTTTATCCTCGCCTGCGTTTACGAGCTTCAAAGAATCCAGCGTAATAATGCGCGATAAATCGCCTACGTCACGGGTAAACTGGCTGATTTGAGCGTATTTGCCTGTAATAGAAATCTGATACGGCAGTTTTTGAATCGGGCCATCGTTTTCAGGTTGAAGCGGTGCAACGCTGTCCAAACGCAAGCCGTTGGTCGAACCTGCCTGATGCAGCTCTTGAATCAGGTTCGGAATTTCCGCGTCGGTCGGCAATTGTTTCAACAAAACGTCGAATGCAGAACGAATCGAAGCCAATTCGGCCTTCAAATTGTTTAAACTTGCGGCCTGAATGCTTTTACGCGTAAAGGTTTCCTTCAGCTCATCTTCTTTGGCTTCCTGCGTATTCAAGGTTTCAATCTGATCCTTAAAGACGCCGACGTAGCCCAAAGCCAACATACCAACAATCAATAAACCTGCCAGCAAAAGTTTTGAAGGCATATTGAGCAGGTACAGGTTTTGTACGTCCAATTGTTTTAGGTTTTTAGATGCCATTATTGAGCCTCCGGAGCAGGTTCGGCCACAGGTTCGGCCATTTCACCGCTACTTTGGGCAGTCGGTGCAGGAGCCGGCGTATTCACTTGGTTGATTGAAGATTTCAAAGTAAATTCTTGGTAATTATCTACTTTTTTAATGCTCAACAATTCAGGCTGCAAGAAAATACCTGTACTCGGCAGGGAGCGCATCATAACGGCAATTTTATTGTCGCTGATGGCATGGCCGCTGATTTTATAGCTGGTCGGGCTTTCGGCTTCCAATGCGGTCAAATAAGTATTATCGGGCGTAAGCGTATTCAAAGAATCAAGGATATAGGCCGCTTGATAGCGTTTTTCCTGCAATTCTTCCACTTTCAGCTTTTTAGCCAAGAAGGCTTCTTTTTCTTGCTGAAGTTTATCGATTTCGCCCAATTCCCTATTGAGTCTGTCGATTTCGGTTTGCAGGAAGTTGTTGCGCCCTTCTTGATTGCTGATGGCGTTGTCAATACCGAGATAGGTTGCGGCCGCCAAGCCCAAACCCACGGCAAAAGCGCTAAACATCAATACTTTGAATTGCTGCTGCTTGCGCTGTTTAATCTCTTCCCGATACGGGAGAAGGTTGATTCTGGTTAATTCAATCATGTTCTCAAAGTCCCCTTAATGCCAATCCGAACGCCAAGGTCAGTGACGGCGCATCAATTTGAAGCTGCGGCAATTCTACTTTTGCACTGCGTTCCACATATGAAATCGGATGCAGATATTCTGTTGCCGTATTGGTTTGCGAGAAAATGCTTTCCGCCAAACCTGCCTGCTGCGCGGTAAAGCCGGTCAGCAGAATGTGTTTGATATTGGAGAAGGAATCAGTGGCTTGCGTGGTATAGTAAAATTGCAAAACACGCTGAACTTCTTGTGCAACCTGTACGTTAAAACGGTCGGCAATCTGAGATTGGTAGTCGGAAGGCTTGTTTTGAGAAGCCATCATTTGCGCGGCTTTTTCTTCCGTTACCTGATAAGTACGCTGAATCAGCTGATTGAGCTGCTCCGTGCTGACCGGCGTTTCTTGTTTGTAAAGAATACGGCCGTTTTGCAGGATCAGGGCATACATTTGCGTCGCATGAATGCCGAACACGGCAACTTTTTCATCTGCCATCTCGGGGGCATGCGTATTCATCCAATAGACGAAGGCATTGCGTTGCGCCAGCAAGTCCAAATCCAAAGCCGACAAAGGCAGACCGGCATTCTCAAACATTTCAATGCGCGGCTCGACATCGTCTTTTTTGGCGGCAACCGCTAAAACATGCTGACCCGAACCGACTTCTTCGGCTTGAAAGTCGTAGTTCATTTCTTCAATCGGCGCAAATTGGCCGACTTCCGCTTCGACAAACTCTTCCAAGTCCAAATCGGTATCACGCGGGTTGTAAATAATTTGTTCGACTGTCGCCAAGTTTTGTGGCACGGCCGCAACAATATTTTTGCAAGAACTGCGTAATTGTGCGTAAGTATGCTGGATGTAGGTAGCAAGCTGATCGTAGTCTTGAATTTTGTTGCCTTTGACAATATTTTTAGGCAATTTGGTAATAACGTATTTTTCCAGCTGAATTTGGTTTAAACTACGGCCTGTCAGTTGTACCATCTTAATGGCATGTTGGCTGATGTCGACGCCGATGGCAGAGCGGTTGTTCAATCCGCTAGAAGCCTTGCCTGTTTTGGTATCTTTCGTGCTTTTAAATAAGCGCATGATTTGACTTCCCTGTATCATTTAGGAGTGAGTAACTGTTTCGTTATCCGTAAAGGACTTCTTATTCTTTGCACAGTATTGACTGTGGCTGATAGAAATCGTTTCCCATTTTACTTTATTTATCGCCATTAATGGCAAATTATTACTTAGTCATGATTAAAAAGATTATAACGACCTGCCTGGGTCTCTTATTGGGACTGGCTCTTTTCGGTGTGGGGCTGCTTGCAATTGCAATTTTGGTCACCTATCCGAAGCTGCCGTCTTTGGACACTTTACAACACTACAAACCCAAAATGCCGCTGACGATTTATTCTTCAGACGGCCAAGTGATTGGCGTTTACGGCGAGCAACGGCGTGAATTCACCAAAATCGGTGACTTTCCCAAAGTTTTGAAAAATGCCGTGATTGCCGCCGAAGACAAACGCTTCTACGACCACTGGGGCGTGGACGTTTGGGGTGTGGCGCGTGCCGCGATCGGCAACGTCATGGCCGGCGGCGTTCAATCCGGTGCCAGTACGATTACGCAACAGGTTGCCAAAAACTTCTACCTGAGCAGCGAGCGTTCGTTCACCCGTAAATTCAACGAAGCCCTGTTGGCCTACAAAATCGAGCAGTCTTTGAGCAAAGATAAGATTTTGGAGCTGTACTTCAACCAAATCTATTTGGGTCAACGCGCTTATGGTTTCGCATCTGCCGCCCAAATTTATTTCAACAAAAATGTTAACGAGTTAACATTGGCCGAAGCCGCCATGTTGGCCGGCTTGCCCAAAGCCCCTTCCGCCTACAATCCGATTGTGAACCCTGAGCGTGCCAAACTGCGTCAGGCTTATATTCTGAACAATATGCTGGAAGAAGGCATGATTACCCTGCAGCAACGCGATCAGGCTTTGAAAGAAGAGTTGCATTACGAGCGTTTTGTACAAAACATCGATCAAAGCGCCCTGTACGTTGCCGAAATGGTGCGTCAAGAGCTGTTTGAGAAATACGGCGAAGATGCCTACACTCAAGGCTTCAAGGTATACACCACCGTCGATACTGCACACCAGCGTGTGGCCACAGAAGCCCTGCGTAAAGTCCTGCGCAATTTCGACCGCGGCAGCAGCTACCGCGGTGCAGAAAACTACATTGACCTGAGCAAAAGCGACAACGTAGAAGAAACCGTCAGCCAATACCTTTCTACACTTTATACCGTCGATAAAATGATTCCGGCGGTTGTATTGGAAGCCTCCCGCAAAGGTGTACAGATTCAGTTGCCGAGCGGCCGTAAAGTCACGTTGAACAGCCACGCTTTAGGCTTTGCCGCCCGTGCCGTCAACAACGAAAAAATGGGCGAAGACCGCATCCGCCGCGGCTCCGTCATCCGCGTTAAAGGCAGCGGCGATACCTTTACCGTCGTTCAAGAGCCTTTGCTGCAAGGCGCATTGGTGTCTTTAGATGCGAAAACCGGCGCAGTCCGCGCATTGGTCGGCGGCTACGACTACCACAGCAAAACCTTTAACCGCGCAACTCAAGCCATGCGCCAACCCGGCTCGACGTTCAAACCGTTCGTTTATTCCGCCGCTTTGGCAAAAGGCATGACTGCCTCCACCATGATTAACGATGCGCCGATTTCCCTGCCGGGCAAAGGTGCAAACGGCAAAGCGTGGAACCCGAAAAATGCAGACGGCCGCTATTCCGGTTACATCACGCTGCGCCAGGCTTTGACCGCATCGAAAAACATGGTGTCCATCCGCATCCTGATGTCTATCGGTATCGGTTACGCGCAACAATACATCCAACGCTTCGGCTTCAAGCCGTCTGAAATCCCTGCCAGCCTGTCTATGGCTTTGGGTACAGGCGAAACCACGCCGTTGCGTATTGCAGAAGGTTACAGCGTCTTTGCCAACGGCGGTTACAAAGTATCTGCCCACGTCATCGACAAAATCTACGACAGCCAAGGCCGTCTGAGAGCACAAATGCAACCTTTGGTAGCCGGTGAGAACGCGCCTCAGGCCATTGACCCGCGCAACGCCTACATCATGTACAAAATCATGCAAGACGTTGTCCGTGTCGGTACCGCACGCGGCGCAGCCGCACTCGGCCGCGCCGATATCGCCGGTAAAACCGGTACCACCAACGACAACAAAGACGCATGGTTTGTCGGCTTCAACCCTAGCGTTGTGACTGCTGTCTATATCGGCTTTGACAAACCGCGCAGCATGGGTCGTGCAGGTTACGGTGGTACAATCGCCGTACCGGTATGGGTAGAATATATGCGCTTTGCCCTGAAAGGCACCAGCGTCAAACCGATGAAAGCCCCTGAGGGCGTGGTTTCGAACGGCGGCGAAGTGTACATGCGCGAACGCATGACCACCAGCTCCGACCTGGCCTTGGACAACAGCGGCGTTGCACCGCGCCCCGCTCAACCTGCCCGTCGCGCGGTTCCGAATGAAAACCGCCGCCGCACCGATAGCGGCAATGCGCCAGCCCGTGAAGAATTAGACGAAACCCCAGTTCTGCCAAGCAATACCGGCAACAATAATAAACAACAACTGGACTCTCTGTTCTAATGTTCTAAAGCAAGGCCGTCTGAAACGTTCAGACGGCCTTTTTTGAGAAAATTCAAAGCAAAACCATGATTGATTTACACTGCCATTCAACCGTTTCAGACGGCATGCTGTCCCCAACCGAAGTTGTCCGACTCGCCCGTCAAAACGGTTGCACCCTGCTCGCCCTGACCGACCACGACCACACAGGCGGACTTGCCGAAGCACGCGTCGAAGCCGATACCCTCGGCCTCCCCTTCGTCAACGGCGTGGAAATATCCGTCACTTGGCGCGGCCGCACCATCCACGTTGTCGGTTTGGACTTTGACGAACACAACGAAACCCTGCAAAACCTGCTTGCAGAAGTCCGCAAAGGCCGCCTGAAACGATTAGAAGCCATCGCGGCCAAACTGGAGAAAAAAGGTATCACAGGCGCGTATGAAGGCGCGCTGGCATTGGCTGCCAATAAAGAAATGGCCAGCCGCACCCACATTGCCGAATTCCTCATCCGCGAAGGCCATGTCAAAAACAAACAGCAGGCATTTACCAAATATCTGGGCGACAGCAAATCCTGTTCCGTCAGACATGAATGGGCCACACTGGAAGACTGCGTAGCCGCAATTACAGGCGCAGGCGGCATGGCCATTATTGCCCACCCGATGCGCTATGAATTATCCGCCACCGCCAAACGAAACCTGTTTCAAGAATTTAAAAACCTCGGTGGCGCAGGGATTGAAGTGCACAGCGGCAACTGCTGCAAAAACGACCGCCTCAACTATGCCCTGCTGGCCGACCGTTTCGACTTTCTCGCCAGCGCAGGCAGCGACTTCCACCGCCCCAACGACTTCAGCGGCGGCATACTCGGCGCCTGTCCCGACTTACCCGAACAATGCCGTCCGGTCTGGGAACACTTTAAGGCCGTCTGAATTTTTGACAGCAATTTTTCAGACGGCCTGCCAAGTATGAGACAGTTATAAACATATCACACTCTACATATTGAAACTGCCTGCCCGATACACCATAATAACCCTATAAATACCCCAAAAATAAAGGTTAACACCATGTGCCAACTGCTCGGCATGAATTGCAACACTCCCACAGACATCATGTTTTCTTTTGAAGGCTTCCGCCGTCGCGGCGGCATTACCGACCACCACGCCGACGGCTTCGGTATCGGCTTTTTCGAAGGCAAAGGCGTGCGCTTGTTTCACGACGACAAACCCAGCGCCAACTCGCCCGTTGCCGACTTGGTACGCGCCTACCAAATCAAATCTGAAAACGTTATCGCCCATATCCGCAAGGCCTCACAAGGCCAGACCTCATTGGCGAACACTCATCCCTTCATGCGCGAGATGTGGGGCGAATATTGGCTGTTTGCCCACAACGGCCATTTGATTGATTTTTTCCCCGAGCAGGGTGAGTACTACCATGCCGTCGGCTCAACCGATTCCGAACGCGCGTTCTGCTTTATTCTCAACCGCCTGCGCAGCCGCTTTGCCACCAAGCCCGAACCTGAAGTTTTGTTTGACGCCATTGCCGGCCTGACCCATGAAATCCGCCGCTACGGTTTGTTTAATTTCGTGATGTCCAACGGCGACTGCCTGTTTGCCCACGCCAGTACCTTGCTGCACTACATCGTGCGCAAAGCCCCGTTTGGCAAAGCACGTTTACTGGACGATGATGTCATGGTCGATTTTTCAGAAGTGACCACCCCGAACGATAAAGTTTCCGTCATCGCCACCCTGCCCCTGACCCGCGACGAAACCTGGTCGCAATTGGCAGTCAATGAATTGGTGATGTTTCAAGACGGCGACATTGTCCTCAGCGACCGCCCCGACAATCCGGTTTACATGAGCGCGGAAGAAGGTTTGGAAATCGCCCGTGCCGTCGGCGTATCGGTTTAACGTTTGATTGACTGAAAAACATAAGGCCGTCTGAAAGCCCGACTTCGCCAAAGTTGCCCTTTTAGACGGCCTTTTTATACCTAAATTCTACGCAAAAGCCTTTACTATACGAAAATAACGCAATCCGCTACAATAATAGTTCACAAACAATAAATTCAATTGCTTAGCGACCTTGCCGAGCGTATGACAAGGAAACCCGATGAAGTGCCCGTTTTGCCAACACCCCAACACTCAAGTAACCGACTCGCGATGGCTGGAAGACACCAACAGCATCCGTCGCCGCCGCAAATGCTTGGAATGCGGACAACGCTTCAGCACTTTTGAAACCGTTGAAATGCGGATGCCGCAAGTCATCAAATCCAACGGCACACGGGTTCCCTTCAATCCGCACAAACTGCAGACCAGCCTTGAGCGAGCACTGCACAAACGCCCTGTCACACAAGAACAAATCGATGAAACCGTTGCCCTTATCGAGCAACGCCTCTACCGTTTGGGCAAAAAAGAAGTCGCTTCGCGTATCGTCGGCGAAATGGCGATGGAAGAGCTGGCAAAAATCGATCAAGTCGCTTATGTCCGCTTCGCATCCGTCTATAAAAGCTTTAAAGACGTTTCCGAATTCACCCAAGTCATCGCCGAATGCAAAGCCAAATAAGGCCGTCTGAAACCATGTTTTCCGCACTTGATACCCAAATGATGCAAACCGCCCTCGAGCTGGCCAAGCTTGGGCGGTTTTCTACTTCCCCCAATCCCCGCGTCGGTTGCGTGATTGCACACGGCACCCAAATCGTCGGACAAGGTTTCCACGTCAAAGCAGGCGAGCCGCACGCTGAAGTTCATGCATTAAGGCAGGCCGGAGCGGCGGCAAAAGGCGCGACAGCCTATGTCACGCTGGAACCTTGCAGCCATTACGGCCGCACACCGCCATGTGCCGAAGCGCTGGTTCATTCCGGCGTAACGCGCGTGGTCGCCGCCATGACCGACCCTAACCCGTTGGTCGCAGGCAAAGGCTTGTCTATGTTGGAAGCCGCCGGAATCCTTACCGAAAGCGGTTTACTGGAAGTGCAGGCACGCGAACTCAACCGCGGTTTTCTGTCACGTATCGAACGTGGCAGACCGTTTGTCCGCCTCAAGTGTGCCGCCAGTTTGGACGGCAAAACCGCCCTTTCAGACGGCCGCAGCTTTTGGATTACCGGCGAAGCAGCACGCGAAGACGTACAAATTCTCCGTGCCGAAAGTTGCGCTGTTTTGACCGGTATCGGTACCGTACTTGCCGACAACCCGAAACTCAACGTCCGCAGCTTCCCTACCCTGCGCCAACCTACGCGTATCGTCTTGGATAGCCGACTGCAAATCCCTTTGGACTGCCACCTCGTTACCGATACCGAAAGCCCGACCGTTATCGTTACCCTTTCCTCAGACGAACAACGTTTGCAGGCTCTAAGCGCATTTGAACATATCCGCATCATCAGGCCGTCTGAACACATCAACGGCTGCATCAATCTTCTTTCACTCATGCCGCAACTGGCAGAGCTTGGCTTTGGCGAAGTTCTGGTAGAAGCCGGCTCCACACTTGCTTCAGCCTCCCTGAAGGATGACTTGGTGGATGAAATCGTCCTCTACCAAGCGCCGAAACTGTTAGGCGCAGGCAAATCTCTTTTCTCCCTTCCTGAAAATCCGGCCGCCCTACTTTCAGACGGCCCTTGGCAAAGTCAATCGGTAGAAATCATCGGACAGGACATTAAATGGGTTCTCCGGAAAAAATCCGTCTAATTGCCTCAACTTAATAATCAAATCACTTTCAATAGAATATATCTATTATTCACATAGCAATAAATGTAATTTTTTCGTCAATATATTATAATGACTTTAGCGTATTCCAATTTAAAACTTTGACTTAAGTTAACTATCCTCAAGCTGATTGTCGACAAATTTTCCTTTTTTTCATCACGAAATAATGGATTATTAAGATAAGTTAAGCCACGAAAATTTATTAAAAGTTTTTATTCTAGAAGGGTTTTAAACGGCATAAACAGTAGCCTCATTTCATGAACCATGCATTTGACAAAACAATATCTAAAATCAAAACATGTGGTTAAATGTAATTTCTAAAAATTAAGTATTCAAAAATACCGTTTCCATACCATAGAGGCCGTCTGAACGACCGTTAAACTTTTTTGATTGAGACGAATCAGATAAGTGCTTATGATTTTGTCTAATGTAATTATAAGTATGGTTTTAAGGCTTCACACAATACGGCAGCCGGCTATGGTTATGCGGTTGCAGCAAACAACTCAGGCATCGGGCAAACACTCCCGATTTACTCATTCATTAAACGAAAGACATCATGAAAAACATTACGATACAAAAATTTGCCGATAAGACCGCAAAAATCGGCATCGTTGGCTTAGGCTACGTCGGTTTACCACTGATGTTGCGCTATGTGGATATCGGTTACCAAGTTTTGGGTTTCGACATTGACACCAACAAAGTCGACAAGCTCAACAAAGGCGAAAGCTACATCGAGCATATCCCTTCCGACAAAATTGCCGCTGCTTCCAACAGCCTGTTTGAAGCAACGACCGACTTCTCCCGCATTGGCGAAGTAGAAGCCGTTATTTTGTGCGTACCGACTCCGCTGAACAAATACCGCGAGCCGGACATGAGCTTTGTGATTGACACTACCGATGCGGTAAAACCTTACCTGCGCGCCGGACAAGTGTTGTCTTTGGAATCCACCACCTACCCCGGCACTACCGAAGAAGAATTGCTGCCACGCATGGAAGAAGGCGGCTTGAAAGTTGGTCAAGACGTGTTCTTGGTTTACTCTCCTGAGCGTGAAGACCCGGGTAACCCTAACTTTGAAACCCGTACCATTCCAAAAGTCATCGGCGGCCACACCCCTGCTTGTTTGGAAGTCGGCCTTGCGCTGTACCAACCTGCCATCGATAAAGTTGTTCCAGTAAGCTCCACCAAAGCTGCCGAGCTGACCAAACTTCTGGAAAACATCCACCGCGCCGTAAACATCGGCTTGGTGAACGAGATGAAAATCGTTGCCGACAAAATGGGCATCGACATTCACGAAGTCATCAATGCCGCTGCAACCAAACCGTTCGGCTTCGTTGCTTATTACCCGGGCCCTGGCTTGGGCGGCCACTGTATCCCTATCGACCCGTTCTACCTGACTTGGAAAGCACGCGAATACGGCGTAAACACCCGTTTCATCGAACTGGCCGGCGAAGTGAACTCCCATATGCCCGACTACGTTATCGAAAAAGTCGGCCTGGCTTTGAATGAGCACAACCGTTCTATCAAAGACAGCAAAATCTTGGTATTGGGTATCGCCTACAAGAAAAACGTGGACGATATGCGTGAAAGCCCGTCTGTGGAAGTTATGGACCGCCTGCACAAACTGGGCGCAGTGGTTTCCTACTCTGACCCGCATGTTCCAGAGTTCCCACACATCCCTGGCCACCACTACTTCGACCTGAAGAGCGAAGCGTTGACCCCCGAAACTGTCGCCCAATACGATTGCGTGGTTCTGACCACTGATCACGATAAATTCGACTATGACATGATTACCGAACATGCCAAGCTGATTGTCGATACACGCGGCAAATTCCCAGTGAAAAATCCTAAAGTCATCAAAGCATAATCTTGCTTCAGACGCATCCGGCTGCCCCCGGTTTCCCCAACCGGGACGGCGGCCGGTTTCCCAAGGCCATTTGTTTTTCAGACGGCCTTGGCAAACCGGCAACGGTAACAACACATACCTTACGAAAAACGCTCAGCTCGAACTTCTGGCCGTCTGAAAACAAATAATATGAACGCGAAAAAAATCCTCGGCTACGCATTGGGCCCGCTAGGAAGCGCCGCTTTCGGCCTGCTTTCCCTGCCACTCATCTCATGGTACTTCCCTGCGGAAGACATCGGCCGTATCGTACTCTTGCAGACCATTGCCGGACTGAGCATTCTGCTCTTGGGCTTGGGGCTGGACCAATCCTATATTCGCGACTATTACGCTGTTAAAGACAAGGCCGCGCTGTTCAAATCCGTTTTTTTATCGCCATTGATTCTGACGGTGGCGGTTGTGGTTTTAGTGTTATTGATAAACGCATCATGGCCGTCTGAAATCATTTTTGACATCCCCAGTGCAAATTTGGGGATTCTCTTTCTGATTTTCTTGGCCACCACGCTGATTACCCGTTTTTTAGCCCTGATTTTACGGATGAAAGAGCAGGCATTGGCTTTTTCCGTCAGCCAGCTTGCGCCGAAATTCTTGATTTTGGTGTTGGTTTTTGCCGTGATTGCCTCCGGCTTGCCTGCCAATACCACTTCGCTGGTTTTTGCCTACACCGCAGCCCAAGTGCTGACCGTTGTACTGTTGATCTATCAACTGCGCCGAGACCTGCAAGCCGTTTCCCATGCGAAATGGTCGTCCAAGCTACATCGGGATGGCCTGCGCTACGGCCTACCGCTGGCATTCGGCAACTTAGCCTATTGGGGCCTGACTTCGATTGACCGCTTCGTCCTCAAAAACATCTCGGGTTTGGACGAATTGGGCATTTATTCGATGGCGGTCAGCTTTGGCGCCGTCGCCCTGATTTTCCAAAGCGTGTTCTCCACCATTTGGGCGCCTTTGGTGTTCAAATGGGTAGAAGAAAACACCAATCTGGACAAAATCGGCGACATCACGCTTTCCATGACCGTCCTCATCAGCGCAATGATTTGCCTTATCGGGATTTTCTCGCCGATGGCGACTTGGATACTGCCGGAAAAATACACGCAGGTTCAATTTATCCTGCTCTCGTGTATGCTTTTCCCCCTGTTTTACACGCTGACCGAAGTCAGCGGCATCGGTTTGAACGTCGTCCGCTCGACTTGGCTGATTACTGTCATCAACATCGTTGCCTTTATCGCCAATACCGCCCTACTCTATCTGTTGGTACCGAAATTTGGTGCAAAAGGTGCAGCTATGGCCAGCGCAACGGCTTTTTGGCTGTTTTTCATCTTGAAAACCGAATTCTCTTCACGCCTGTGGCAGCCTTTGCCGCGCCTGAAGATTTATACCAACTCAACGCTCTGCCTGATGATCTGCCTTGCCTACACTTGGCTGGGTACGCGCGACAACTACATTTGGTTTGCGCTAGCATGGGCAGTCGGACTGGGTTTCCTGTTCCTAAAATACAAACATGCACTATTTGCCGCGACCGAAAAAATCAAAGCCAAATTAAACCGTTCGGCAAAATAGCCAACCTGAGATTTGTGTCTCTACGATAACAACAGAACGACTATGAAAATAAAACGTCTGAACTTATACACTTACATCCTATACATCATGCTCGCAGCCTATATGCTGGGGCCCGCGCTGTCCTTTAAGGTCGGCGTGCCGCGTATCGACAACCCGCTGACCCTGATATTTGTACTGCTCGGTTTTGTCGTATTTTTTCTGGAAAGCAAGCATATTCCGCGCAAAATTTTTGCCATGCTCTGCGCCCTGACTGCCATGTGCATCTGGCCTGCCATCCACATGGGCATTACGTCGCTGACGCCGACGCAGTACATGGATATTTTGTTTTTTATGGCGGTTCCGGCTTTCTTCTACTTGTTTTACCAAGTATTGAAGCGCGCCGACGACCCTTTGGGAACGATTCAGAAGTTCCTTGTCGTATTTACGCTGTTTATCGCCGTGCCACCGTTTGCAGAGCTGGCCACCGGTATTCAGTTTGTGAGTGCCAGCGATGAATTGGCCATTGACGAAGGCTCGCTCAAAGGCTTGTTCTTTAACCCGAACAACCTTGCCGCCACCGCAGTCTGCCTTGCGCCTGCCATTTTGTTTTTCTTCCAACTCCAAGGACGGAAACACAAAGAAAAACTGCTGGGCTGGGG
>CAUSHT010000013.1:0-18027 GCA_963531275.1 uncultured Neisseria sp. | reverse complement strand
CGCAAAGCCATTGCAGCCACATATAAAAACGGATTTCCCGCTCATGACTGCGCGCAAATTTTTCTACTGCTTCGCCATCAGGCTGATGAAATTCAGACGGCCATGACTGCCAACCCACTTGTCCGGGACGGCTGTAATATTGGTCCAAAGCCTCAAACAAGCTGAAGCCTTGCAAAGCCTTGCCTTTTTCTAATACAAATGCTTCAAATGCAGCGCGTTCATTTGCCGCAGCTTCGCAAGTATCCTGTTCAAACGCGTTAAACGCCATATGTAGCGCATCACGTTTGCATGCCCAAACCGCCGTATAAGTCACCGTTTCCGTAACACGCAAAGCGGCGATACGCTGACGGATTTTCGGTTGTGCCAGCCAGTTTTTCAGTTGCTCGTTATAAGTAAACGCGCCGACTTTTTCGATATCCAAGTAAATCGGATTGAGCCATTCGCGCGAAGAAGGGCTATACGGGCTGGCAAAGGCGGGCTTGCTGGTAAACAAGGCGTGCAAAGGGTTGATACCGACGAAATCCAGCTTTTTCTCCCCCGCATATTTCATCAGGTTCAGCAAATCGGTAAAGTCGCCTATGCCCCAGTTGCGCTCGGAACGCAGGCTGTACAAATGCATGGTCAAACCATTCATCCGACCGCCATTGGCAAGCAGTTTGGGTTGGTAAACCGATTCAGGCGCAACAATCAGGCGTACAAGGCAACATTTGCCACCGGTCTCGGCCGACAAGGTGTAATAACCGCAAGCCAGTTGGGGCAGCTTAATCCAAAGCGTATCGTTGTCGCCCGGATACAAAGTCAAGGTCTGGCACTCATTCGCCTCATCAATCAATACGACCGCTTCCGCACCATGAAATTCAGACGGCATCTGTAAAGATTCTTCGCCGTTTTCATGCGCAACCATCGTATTCAGATAAAGGCCGTCTGAATCCGGTTTGCTTTTGTCCAAAACAGCAACGATCGATTCCAAAACTTCAGGTTTGGTCGCATGATATGTACCGTTGATGTCGTGGTAGCCTAAATCAATACCGGCCTCTAGAGCCTGCTGCTCCAATGTCTCACTCATTGCATTCTGCCTGTTTTACCAATATCTGAATCTTAATACAGATTCTGCCGCACCGTTACATGTAATTCATTGTAGTCTCTAACAAAATCCATATTTCCCTGCTTGATTTGACCTGCGCCAAAATTTCCTATTTATCTGTCTTGTAAAAACTTAAAGGCCGTCTGAAAAGGAAGGTTTCATTCCTTTTCAGACGGCCTTTATCATACTTCAAGCCTGATTAGTGGTGGTGATGACCGTGCGGGCCATGTACGTGACCGTGGGCAATTTCTTCCTCAGTCGCATCGCGCACACCTTCAACGGTCGCCTTGAACAATACTTTCATACCGGCCAAAGGATGGTTGCCATCCACTACTGCTTTACCGTCGGCAACATCGGTTACACGATAAATCAATACATCGCCGGTTTCCGGATCATCGGCTTCAAACATCATGCCGACTTCGACTTCACCTTCAACAGGGAATATTCTTGCATCTTCAATACGCACCAGCTCAGGATCTTGCTCGCCGAAGGCATCATCAGGCGACAAAGCCACTTCAACGGTATCGCCTACATTTTTGCCATGCAGCGCTTCTTCCACCAAAGGGAAAATACCGTCATAACCGCCATGCAGGTAAGCAATCGGCTCTTCGGTTTTGTCCAACAGCTGGTTGTTTGCATCGTACATTTCATAATGCAGGGAAACTACGGAATTTTTAACAATAGACATCATGTCGTCCTTAATCAATATTTATAAAGTCAAGTTCAGGCTATTTTATCACAGCTGTAACTAAACAATCGGTTTACCTTAAACAAATACTTTTGGCAAACACAACAAAACCAAAAAAGCCCATATAAAAAACCAAATTGAATGATTCCAATCCATAAAAGTTGCTTTTTCACAACACAAAGTTGCTAAATTACAAAAAATTCCCCAAACGCAAAAACATTCTAAACCCTTAAAACCAACAACAGTTAAAAATAATCAAATTATTGAATATAAACAACTTTTTAAAAGTTCATTAATTATGAATATTTTTAGATGATTTTTTACCTGCCTCCCTGATTTACATTATTTTCGCTAATTTTGTATTGATTTTAATCCGCAAACGGTTAAGCAACGTTGCATTGGCCCACCCCGTGGGGCATAATAACGAAAATTCAGCAATGAATTTCTACTGTACAGGCCGTTTGACGGCTATTTTTAGTTTAAATGTTTAAATCGATTTAAAAAGGTCCTCAAAAATGAAAAAATCTCTGTTCGCTGCTGCTTTGTTGTCTTTAGCTTTGGCCGCTTGTGGCGGTGCTGATAAAGCTGCTGAAACTGCCGCTTCTGCTGCTTCTGAAGCCGCTGCTTCTGCTACTGAAGCTGCTGCATCTGCTACTGAAGCCGCTGCTTCTGCTGCTACCGAAGCTACTGAAGCCGCTGCTTCTGCTACTGAAGCTGCTGCATCTGCTACTGAAGCCGCTGCTTCTGCTACTGAAGCTGCTGCTTCTGAAGCTGCTAAATAATATTCTTTTGAATATAAGAAAAGCAGGATACCATTGTGTATCCTGCTTTTTTACATTTCTCACACTCCCCTTCCCGACTTTTCCGCCTGACTGCCATGCACTTTCACGAACGTTTTGCTGAGTTTCTTTCCGCCTCTGAAATCATCGAAGCCACTCCGGCCTTGTTAAACGACCAACGCCGCCGTTTTGTTTCTTCGCCGGATATTGTCTTACAGCCGAACTCCGTCGAGAGCGTGCAGAAAATCATGCGTTTCTGTTTTGAAAATCGCATACACGTAACCCCGCAAGGCGGCAATACCGGATTATGCGGCGCAACGGTAACCAGCGAAGGCGTACTGCTCAATCTCTCCAAGCTTAATCGCATCCGCGATATCAACCTTGCGGACAACAGCATGACGGTTGAAGCAGGCGTGATTTTGCAAAATGCTCAAAAGGCAGCAACCGAAGCCGGACGACTGTTTCCGCTCAGCCTTGCCAGCGAAGGCTCTTGCCAAATCGGCGGCAATATCGCCTGTAATGCCGGCGGTTTGAATGTCTTGCGTTACGGCAGCATGCGTGATTTGGTATTGGGTTTGGAAGTCGTTTTACCAAACGGCGAACTGGTTTCCCACCTTCAGCCCCTGCACAAAAACACGACCGGCTACGACTTGCGCCATCTTTTTATCGGCAGCGAAGGAACATTGGGCATCATTACCGCCGCCACACTCAAACTCTTTGCCCAGCCCAAAACCAAAGCGACCGCATGGGTAGGTTTAGACGATATTGAATCTGCCGTCTCGCTTTTAACTGAGGTGCAAGGCCATTTTGCCGAGCGCTTGACCAGCTTCGAGCTGATCAGCCGCTTTGCCCTCGATTTATCTTCGGAATTCAGCCAACTCAAAAAGCCTGCCGATGCGGAATGGCATATTTTGATTGAACTTGCAGATTCCGTTCCTGATGCCGGACTGGATGAAAAACTTGCCGAATTTCTCTATCAAAACGGATGGGAAAACAGCATCTTGGCGCAATCCGAGCAAGAGCGCTCCGACTTATGGACCTTGCGTGAAAATATTTCCGCTTCCCAACGCAAACTCGGCACCAGCATCAAACACGACATCGCCGTTCCTATCACCCAAGTGGCTGCCTTTGTCCGCCAATGCGCCCCTGCCTTGGAAACCCGCTTTCCCGGCATACAAATTGTCTGTTTCGGGCATTTAGGCGACGGCAGCCTGCATTACAATACGTTTTTGCCCAACGTATTGAGTAACGAAGCCTACCAATACGAAGACGCCGTCAATACCATTGTTTATGAAAACATCCTTGCCTGCCACGGCACGATTGCCGCCGAACACGGCGTAGGCATCATCAAAAAACATTGGCTGCCCCGTGTGCGTACGCAGGCCGAACTTGTTCTGATGCATGCCATCAAAAATCAGCTTGACCCTTATGGCATTATGAATCCGGACAAACTCCTGCCTTCTTTGGATTAAGCAATACGAAAAGGCCGTCTGAAACATTTCAGACGGCCTTTTATCTTATCCAAACTATTTCAATGCCGTTTTCCAATCCAATCCGCCCAAGGACGGTACCTGTATCACTTCACTAGTATCCAAATTGACCGCCGTCAGCTCTCCGCCCCACAACGCGCCGGTATCCAAAGCAATAACCTGATCGGTATTAACGTAGCCCAATGACGACCAATGTCCGAACACGGTAATATAATCCAAATTCTGCCTATCGGGCGCTTTAAACCATGGGCGCAGGTAAAGCGGCATTTTTTTCAGAGTGGATTTATATTCATAATCCAATTCGCCTTTGTACGTCAGCGCACGCATACGGGTAAAGACGTTGATAATCATGCGTAGGCGCTCATAGCCTGTCAAATCATCCGTCCACTCGGTCGGCTTGTTGCCGTACATTTTACCAAAAAATTTCCTGTATTTTTTACCTTGCAATTCATCCTCAGCTTCACGGGCAAGGCTTTCGGCCTTATCAACCGACCATTGCGGCAAAATACCGGCATGCACCATCACATGCCTGTCGCCGCGCACCAAAAGCGGTTGATGACGCAGCCAGTCCAATAGGGATTGACTCTCGGGATGGGTCAAAATCGGCTCAACCGTATCGCTGCGCTTGAGCGTTCCTTCACCGCAACCGACGGCCAAAAGATGCAAGTCATGATTACCCAAAACCATTTGCACACTGCTGTCGTGCTCTTTGGCAAATTTCAAGGTTTCCAATGACTTCGGGCCGCGATTGACAATATCGCCGACCAACCAAAGGGTATCCGTACCATGATTAAAGCCGATTTTGGCAAGCAGCAAAGTCAGCTCGTCAAAGCAGCCTTGAATGTCTCCGATTGCGTAATGTGCCATTATTATTGTTTTCCGTTGTTATTATTTTCAGACGGCCTCAAGCCCAGCCCAGGCCGTCTGAAACATCAATTATACGTTTAAAACCAATACTGCTTCCGCTTCAACCTGAACGCCTTTAGGCAGGCTGGCCACGCCAACTGCCGCGCGCGCAGGGAAAGGTTGTTCGATAAATTCAGCCATCACTTCATTGAACACGGCAAAGTTGGCCAAATCAGTCAAATAAGCATTGAGTTTGACGATATCGTTTAAAGAACCGCCGGCCGCTTCGGCTACGGCTTGCAGGTTTTTAAATACTTGCACGGCTTCGGCACGGAAATCACCATTGCCGACCACAGTCATCGTGGCCGGATCCAAAGGAATCTGACCGCTCATATAAACCGTATCACCTGCGCGGACTGCTTGGCTGTATGCGCCAATTGCGGCAGGGGCTTTGTCAGTATGGATAATGGTTTTAGACATGATATTCTCCTCAAATAGAAATGTCAGAATCAGGTGGAAGCTTCGAATTTTACTTTCAACAGAAATACGTTTCAATAAAAGCATTCAATTAATGCGTTTAGCCCGTCTTGTTCTTCCCCGATTTTAAACCTACAATCCCACACATTATTCATTTCAAAGCCGAAATTATTATGTTTTTTGTCTTATCCCCAGCCAAAAACCTCAACGAAAAAGACCCCTCCCCCGTCAGCAGCTTTACCCTGCCCGACCTTCTGCCCGAAGCAGAAATCCTGATGCAGGAGTTGCGTCAGCTTGCCCCCCAACAAATCGCCGAGCTGATGCACGTTTCCGACAAAATCGCCCTGCTCAACGCCGAACGCAATGCCGTATGGCACACGCCGTTTACACCTGAAAACGCCAAACAAGCCGTATTTATGTTCAACGGCGACGTCTACGAAGGCATCGCCGCCGATACGCTCAAACCGAAACAAATCGACTACCTGCAACAACACGTCCGCCTGCTCTCCGGCCTATACGGCGTACTGCGCCCGCTCGACTTGATGCAACCCTACCGCTTGGAAATGGGCACGGCCTTTGCCAACACGCGCGGTAAAAACCTCTACGAATTTTGGGGCGATAAAATTACCGACCTGCTCAACCAAACACTGAAGCAGGCCGGCAGCGACGTTTTAATCAACCTCGCCTCACAAGAATATTTCAAATCCGTCAACACCAAAAAACTCAACGCACGCCTGATTACGCCGATTTTTAAAGACGAGAAAAACGGCAAATACAAAATCATCAGCTTCTACGCCAAACGTGCGCGCGGTTTGATGGTACGCTACGCGGCAGAACACGGCATTACCGAGCCTGAAATGCTCAAAAATTTCGACTACGAGGGCTATTCATTCAATGAAGCAGCTTCAAACGAAGCCGAATGGGTATTCATGCGTGAAGAACAATCTAAATAAAAACAGAATCCTAGATATTTTTTCTAAAATACCTCTTGGCAAAGGCCGTAAGTTCCATTAATATTACGGCTTCAAGAATGGAAGCGTGGCAGAGCGGTTTAATGCAACGGTCTTGAAAACCGTCGAGGGTTGATAGCCCTCCGTGAGTTCGAATCTCACCGCTTCCGCCATTCTTGATATTTTTTTATCTAGTGAAAATGAAATGTGAGACTTGAGATGATTCAAGTCTTTTTTTATTTTCAAATCCAAAGAATACCAAAGGGCCGTCTGAAACTTTCTATAACGCAGTTTCAGACGGCCTAATACCTTTAGAATTCCCCCAAATCCCTAAAGTCCTACCCAGACATTTAGGAATTTGGGGGATTTTTGCAAAGGTATTCGCTTTTCTGATCTTTGCCGTCAAGGGTATCAGCCTACCCATCACCAATGCAGAATTTTTGCTCGACAATGGAGGGGCATTTTCCATGCCGACGCGATCGTGCATTTTGCCTCAGAGCCATGTGCTGCCGTATCGTTTGCAGTAGGATTTGCTGCATATTCTGAGATGTTGCCACAAAGTACCGCCGTCGCTTTTATCTTGGAGGAGGTTGCGGCAAACGGTAGCGTGATGGGGTGTCATTCGATGATGGTGTGGTGGCAGGACAGGTCTTGAATGTGGTATCGTTCTTCTTGGGTCAGTTGCGTATCGCTCATGGTAATCTTTCTTATAGGAAAGACCGTATGTTGCTGCATCCAAACTTTTCCGTTATGGAAAGTTTGCCCTTCAAATCCTAATCTGTTGGCCTCTATTTATCATTATTTAATCGCTACAAGGATATTTAAATGAAACGGGAAACCATTGCCCTGCATGCAGGCTATCAATCCGAACCGACTACCAAATCCGCTGCTGTCCCCATTTACCAAACCACTTCCTACACTTTCGACAACACGCAACACGGCGCAGACTTGTTCAACCTTGATGTAGCGGGCAATATCTACACCCGTATGATGAATCCGACCACTGCCGTTTTGGAAGAACGCATTGCCCGTTTGGAAGGAGGTATCGCCGCATTGGCTGTCGCCAGCGGTATGGCGGCAATTACCTATGCCGTTCAAACCTTGGTTGAAGCAGGCGACAACATCATTGCAACCAAAACCCTCTACGGCGGCACATACAATTTCTTTGCCCACAGCCTGCCGCGCCAAGGCATAGAAGTACGCTTTATCGATCCGGCCAAACCCGAAGAAATCGCCGCCAATACCGACAGCCGCACCAAACTGGTGTATTGCGAATCTATCGGCAATCCCGCCATCAATGTCGTCGATATCCCAGCATTCGCCCAAGCCGCACACGCTCAAGGTCTGCCTTTAATGGTAGATAATACCGTCGCTACGCCCACATTATTCCGCCCGATTGAGCACGGCGCCGACATCGTTATCCAATCCCTGACCAAATACATCGGCGGCCACGGCACAACGATTGGCGGTGCCATTATCGACAGTGGCAAATTCCAATGGGCAGGCAATCCACGTTTTGAAAAAACCTTCAATCAGCCTGATCCGTCTTACCACGGCGTAAACTACTGCGAACATTTTGGTGCGGCAGCCTATATCGCCCGCGCCCGCGTCGTCCCATTGCGTAATACCGGTGCCGCCCTGTCTCCACACAGCGCATTTTTACTGCTTCAAGGTTTGGAAACCCTCGCCCTGCGTATGGAACGTCATTGCAAAAACGCCCTAAAAGTAGCCGAATTCTTAAATAAACATCCGCAGGTCGAATGGGTAAACTATCCCGCCCTGCCTGATAGCCCGTATAAAGCCTTAATTGACCGCGACTACGGCGGAAAAGCCTCAGGTTTGCTGAGTTTCGGTATTAAAGGCGGTCGTGAAGCCGGCGCGAAGTTCATTGACGCACTGCAACTCTTCCTGCGCTTGGTGAATATCGGTGATGCCAAATCGCTGGCTACCCATCCCGCTACAACGACCCACCGTCAGCTTGACGATGCAGAACTCGCCGCAGCAGGCGTCAGCCCCGACATGGTACGTTTGAGCGTCGGTATCGAGCATATCGACGATTTGCTTGCCGACTTGGCGCAGGCATTGGATGCCGCACAGGTATAGGCAATAGCAGCGCTAATTAGATGAAAAAAAGCCTCTGCTTAAAAAGGCCGTCTGAAAATCTCTTTTCAGACGGCCTTTTCCTTTTCTACAAATCAAATGCGGCGTTAATCAAACGTTTGGTGTAATCGTTTTGCGGATGGTGGAAAATCTGATCCGCGCTGCCGTATTCAACCATTTCACCCTGCTTCATCACAATCACGTTGTCGCTGACAGCGCGCACGACAGACAAATCATGACTGATGAACATATAAGTCAGACCGTATTTCTTCTGCAAATCGCGCAAAAGTTCGACCACTTTGGATTGTACGGAGCGGTCAAGTGCAGAGGTCGGCTCATCCAAAAGGATGAATTTCGGGCGCAGAATAACGGCGCGTGCAATAGCGATACGCTGACGCTGGCCGCCGGAGAATTCATGCGGATAACGGTTGAGCGCGTCAAGCGGCAGGGACACTTCCTTCATGACTTCCAAAACGCGTTGGATACGTTCTTTTTTAGTCATTTCAGGATGATGAACCGTCAAACCTTCGCCAATAATTTCGCCAACGGTCAAGCGCGGTGAAAGCGAACCAAACGGATCTTGGAACACAATTTGCCGTTGCGATTTCAGACGGCATGCTTCTTCGGCGGTATAGTTTTTCAGGTCTTTACCTTCAAAGGAAATATGGCCGGTATAAGGCAGCATCTGCATTACGGCTTTGCCCAACGTGGATTTGCCGGAACCGGACTCACCGACGACGCCCAATGTTTCGCCTTCTTTAATTTTGAGGCTGATGCCTTTGACAGCGTCAAAAGTTTTGAGCGGTTTGCCGAAAAAGTTTTGCTTCAATACGAAAGAAACATTGACATTGTCGGCATCGATCAACACACCGGCGTTGTTTTCTTCCGGCTCTTTCATGCCTTTGGGAATGGCATTGATGAGTTCGGCGGTATATTCGTGTTTCGGATGGGCAAATACTTCTTTGATTTTGCCACGCTCGACAATTTCGCCATTTCGCATGACGCAGACGGTTTTGGAATAGTGTTCCGCCAAACCCAAATCGTGGGTAATAAAGATAATCGCCATGCCCATTTGCTGTTGCAAATCGTGGAGCAAATCGAGAATCTCGGCTTGAATGGTCACATCCAAAGCCGTGGTCGGCTCATCGGCAATCAGCAGGTCAGGTTCATTAATAAGCGCCATGGCAATCATAATGCGTTGCAGCTGACCGCCGGAAAACTCATGCGGATATTGCTTCATGCGGCGTTCGGCTTCTTTGATGCCCACACGTTCCAGCAATGCCAATGCCTTCTGCCCGGCTTCTTTTTTGCCAAGCTTTTTATTGTGCACACGCGCCGCTTCAATCAGTTGCGCACCGATACGCATAAACGGATTGAGCGAGGTCATCGGCTCTTGGAAAATCACGCTGATGCGGTTGCCGCGCAAATCACGCAGGGTTTTCTCATCTGCATCCAAAATGGAAATGCCGTCAAAAGTAATGCGCGAATCTTTGCTGTATCGGGCAAATTTCTCAGGCAGCAGGCGCATGACGGACATGGACGTTACAGACTTGCCCGAACCGGACTCGCCGACCAAAGCCAATGTTTCGCCCTCTGCCACTTTAAAGCTGACATTACGCACGGCGTGCACGTTTTTTTCATGCAATTCAAAATTGATGTCCAGATTTTCTACAACCAGTAACTGTTTTGTCATTTTGATTATCCTTTTGGTTGTGGTTTAGCGGTCTTTCGGGTCGAGCGCATCGCGCAGGCCGTCGCCGATAAAGTTGAAACAGAACAAAGTGGTTACCAAGAAGAAACTCGGCACGAGCAGCTGCCATGGTGCAGCTTCCATCGAAATCGCGCCTTCTTGCAACATCGAACCCCAACTGGTCATCGGCTCTTGCACGCCCAAGCCCAAGAAGCTCAAGAAGGATTCAAACATAATCATGCCCGGCACCAGCAAAGAGGCATACACCATCACCACGCCCAAAACATTCGGAATAATGTGGCGCGTTACGATTTTACGTTTTGCCACGCCGCTCACACGTGCCGCTTCGACAAACTCTTTATGCTTCAAGCTCAAGGTTTGACCGCGCACAATACGCGCCACGTCCAGCCAAGACACCAAACCCACGGCGGCAAAAATCAAAAGCAGATTGCGGCCGAAGAATGTGGTCAGCAGAATCACGAAAAACATAAACGGAAATGCGTTCAAAATTTCCAAAAAGCGCATCATCAGCGAATCGAGCTTACCGCCGATAAAGCCGGCAATCGCGCCATAAAGCGTACCGATGACAACGGCCACCAATGCGCCGGCCACACCGACCAGCAAGGAAATACGTCCGCCGGTTGCCGCACGCGACAGCAAATCGCGGCCGAGCAAGTCCGTACCCAGGTAGTGATGAGTAGAAAAGGACGGCGGAATCTGCATATTGTCCCAGTCGGTGAAGTCGTAGGTGTAGCGGACAATCCATGGCGCCACAATCACAAAAATGCTGATCAGCAACAGGATAATAATGCTGTACACCGCCGCTTTGTTTTGTTTAAACCGCCGCCATGCGTCGCTCCACAGGCTTTTGCCGTGTACTTGGGCGTATTCTGCTGCCTCTGCAAGGGCCTGAGTCTGCTTCTTTTTGAATAACATAATGTTCTCTCTCGCTTTTTATTCTTTCTTCAGGCCGTCTGAACGTTTCAGACGGCCTTTGCGCAAATGGGATTAATAACGGATTTTCGGGTCAATAATGGCATACAGAATATCGAGGATGGCATTGAACAAAATGGTCATGATGCCGACCAAAATCGTCAAACCCAAAATCATGCCGTAGTCGCGGTTGAGCGCGCCGTTGACAAACAATTGTCCGACGCCGGGAATACCGAACACGTTTTCAATCACAATGGAGCCGGTGATGATGCCGACGAATGCCGGACCTAAGAAAGAAACAATCGGCAACATGGCGGGACGCAGCGCATGGCGCAGGATGATGCGGCTCATAGGCAGGCCTTTGGCGCGTGCCGTGCGGATAAAAGGGCTGTTCAATACTTCAATCATCGCGCCGCGCGTAATCCGCGCGATACTGGACACATACCCAATGGACAAAGTAACGACAGGCAGAATCAAGTTCATCAGTGCACCATCGTTCCAGCCGCCTGCAGGCAGCCATTGCAGTCTGACGGCAAACACCAGCACCAATACCGGCGCCATCACAAAACTGGGAACGACGATGCCGGTCATCGCACCGCTCATCAGCGAATAATCCAGCCAGCTGTTTTGTTTTAAGGCGGCAATGATGCCGATAAACATGCCGAAGATGGCGGCAATCAAAAAGGCGTAGAAGCCAAGTTCTGCCGATACCGGCAGGGATTGGGCAAGCAACTCATTAACGCTGAAATCTTTATATTTGAACGACGGTCCCAAATCCCCCTGCGCCAACTGCTTGAGGTAGTGGAAATATTGGAGGTACATCGGGTCATTGAGGTGGTATTTGGCTTCGATGTTGGCCATGACCGCAGGCGGCAAATTGCGTTCGCCTGTGAACGGGCTGCCCGGTGCGAGCCGCATCAGAAAAAACGATACGGTAATCAACACCAGCATGGTCGGGATGGAAGCACATATCCGTTTGATGATGAATTTCAACATAATCAGGCTGTCCTGTCTGAACATACCGGACTCGTGAAAACAAAGCTGACCTGAAGCGGAAATCGGATGAATGGCAGCAGGCATCTGAAACGTCACCGCGCTGGTTTCTCTCTCTATTCCGACCGGGTTATTGTTTTTATTCGGAGTCGGGTAAGGTTTTTTAGTTTTTAGATAATTGTTGTTATAAGGCCGTCTGAAACTTTGTATCCGCCGTTTCAGACGGCCTTTCACGTTAACATGCCAAAGGTTCGGTGCGTTCAATCAGCCATGCTTTGGCCGCGCCTTCTATCAAAGGCTCAAGACGGCGGCGCACTTCGGCGTGATATTGGTTCAGCCATTCGATTTCGCTGCCGGTCATCAGTTTGGTATCGATCAGGCGCGTATCGATTGGGCAGAGGGTAACGGTCTCGAAATACAGGAATTTGCCGAACTCGGTTTCCTCAGGGTTTTCAACCGGACGGTTGATTACCAGGCTTTCGATACGGATACCCCATTTGCCCGGACGGTAAAGACCCGGCTCGTTGGAAGTCAGCATACCTGACTTCATCGCGTGATGTGGTTGCGGCACGGCGGCAACGGCAATGCTTTGCGGGCCTTCATGCACATTGAGGAAATAGCCCACGCCATGACCTGTACCGTGACCGTAATCGCATTGCGCCTGCCAGAGCGATTTGCGGCAGATGGCATCAATCATCGGGCCTTTAATGTTTTCAGGGAAAATGGTCTCCGCCAGAGAAATATGCGCTTTCAACACCAAAGTGTAGTCGCGTTTCATGGCCGCACTCGGATTGCCGATAGGCACCACGCGCGTAATGTCGGTCGTACCGCCCCAGTATTGGCCGCCGGAGTCAATCAGCAGCATACCGTCGCCTTTGATTTTGCTGTTGTTTTCCGGTGTCGCGCTGTAATGAGGCAATGCGGCATTGGCATTGTAGCCGGCGATGGTGTCGAAACTTGGCGAAATAAAGCCGGGACGTTGGCTGCGGTGTTTGTAGAGCATGCCGTCGATGTCCAGCTCGCTCAATTCGCCGCCGTCTGCCAAGATTTGTTCAAACTCGGCAAAGAAGCCGCACAATGCCGCGCCGTCTTCCGCCATGGTATTGCGGATATGGGCGATGTCGGCATCGGATTTGACTGATTTGAAGAATGTGCTTGGGTGGATGGCTTCAATCAAACGGACGTCTTCAGGCAGGCGGCGCAAAGTACCGACAGCGGTTTTGTTCGGATCAATCAGCAATGCGCCCTTAACGCCTGCCAAATAGTCCGCCGCTTGCGCATAAGGCAAGACTTCAAAACCTGCCGCTTTCAAAGCTTCGGCAGATTCGGCTTTCAGACGGCCTGCATCGGTAAACAATACGGCTTTGTCTTGGCTGATAAACAGATGGGACAAGAACACAGGGTTAAACGGCACATCATCGCCGCGCAGATTGGTAATCCAAGCGATGTCGTCCAAAGAAGAAACCAAATGCGTATCTGCGCCCTGCTCTTTCATGGCCGCACGGATACGGGCCAGTTTTTCGGCCGCAGTTTCGGAAACATAGTCGGGATGGTGAACATAGATTTCCGGAATCGGCAATGCAGGACGGTCGTCCCACACTTCGTCCAACAAGGTTTCAGGATATTCGAGGCGGATGTTTTTGGCGGCAAGTGCCTGTTTCAAACCGCGCTCGCCGCTGAGTGCGAACATATCGGCAGGCGCGCCGACCACTGCGCCCTCGGGCAGATTTTGTGCCAACCATTCTGTATAAGGCGCATCAACACCCATTTTTTGCAGCTCAATGCCGTTTGGCGAAAGCTGTTGGCCTGCCTGTTCCCAATAGCGGCTGTCCGTCCACACGCCTGTTTTATCGGCGGTCACCACCAAAGTGCCGGCCGAACCGGTAAAGCCGGAAAAATCGCGGCGTGCCTGCCAATGCTCGGGCAGGTATTCGGAAAGGTGCGGATCGGCGGAAGGAATGACAAACGCGTCCACGCCATGTTTTTTCATGGCTTCGCGTAAAGCGGACAAACGTTGTTGTACAGATTTCATGTGTTATATCTCCTATTGTTTCAGACGGCCTCTGTCATCAATGCCGTCTGAAAACTTGTACTGTCTATAATCAATCTATTTTTTCGGTGCGAACGACCAGCTCTTCACTGTATAGTTCCGCAAAGGGTCTTTGTCGGAATAGCCGATAATATCAGGTTTGACCATACGCACTTCAACCTGATGATACAGCGGAATCAGTGCAGCGTCTTCTTGAAGCTGCTTCTCCGCATCGGCATAGAGCTGGCTGCGCGCTTCCTTGCTGACGCCATCTTTCAACGTATTGTTCATAAATGCGTCAAACGCCGCGCTTTTGTAGCGGAATGCATTGTTTGAGTTGTTGGATTTCAAGATATTGAGCATACCTGCCGGATCGTTGAAATCGGAACACCAGCCGCTGAACGAAACCTTGAAATTGCCTTGCGCGCGCGTATCCAAATAAGTTTTCCATTCTTCGTTGGACAAAGTCGGACGGATAAACGGAATGGCGGCTTTCCACACCGACTGCACGGCAGTAATTTGTTTTTTGGACGCTTCGCTGGTGCTGTACAAAATATCGAACTCAAGCGGATGGTCATCGTTGTAGCCTGCTTCGTTCAACAGTTTACGCGCAGTTTCGATGCGTTTTTCAGGTGTCCACTCTTTCCACTCCGGATAAACAGGAATCACGCCCTGCATTTGCGGCGGCGTCAATTGGAACGCAGGCGTATCGCCGCGGCCGCCCACTTTGACGACGATGTCGCGGCGCGTCAGCATATTGAGCGCCTTGCGGACGCGCGGATCGTTAAACGGCGCCGCTTCGTGGTTCGGCTCCAAATACCAGCTGCACAAAGAAGTTGTACGTTTCACTTGTCCCGGAAACTCAATATCCGCCACTTTGACCTGATCACTGGGAATACCATAAGTCACATCAATTTCATTGGCGCGATAACGGTTGTACTCGCCGCTGCCTGACAGGAAAACCGCCTTCGGAATGGCCACTTTGTCTTTATCGTAATAGTTGGGATTGCGTTCCATATTGATGTGGCTGTTGACTTTCCAATCCTTTAACAGATAAGCGCCACTGGAAACATAATGACCGGGCTGCGTCCACTTATTGCCGTATTTTTCAACAGTGGCGCGATGAACCGGAAAAGTGAATTGCTGAATCAGCATATCGGGGAAATAAGGCACGGGTGCAATCAGCGTAAATTGTAGGGTCTTCGCGTCCAACGCCTTGACGCCCAATGTCTCAGGCTTGGCTTTGCCGTTTAATATATCTTCCGCATTTTCCACTTGTGCATCGACCAAATAGCTGCCGAAAGGTGCGCCGGTGGCCGGATCGGCAAGACGGCGGAAGCTGTATACAAAATCTTCGGCAGTAATCGGATCGCCATTGCTCCATTTGGCATCACGCAGATGGAAGGTCCAAACACGCTCGCCCTCGCTCTCCCATTTTTCCGCCAAAGCAGGAATGGTTTTGCCTTCGGCATCCGTACCGACCAAACCATCCATCAACTGACGGATAATCGCACCGGCCGCCATATCGCCGCTCATTTGAGGATCCAGCGTACCCGGCTCGACGCCGTTGCTGACCACCACGCGCTCATAATCGGTACGTTTAAACTCAGGAGCAGGCTTGACATCGCGGCTGCACGCCGACAACGCGAATACGGCAGCCAATGATGCAGCCAACAGCGGATAGGTTTTTCCGGCCATATTTCATTCCTTCTTTTTGGGTATTCTTCTTTTTCAGACGGCCTGATGATTCAAACTACACTCGACTACATTTAGTTAGAATTTTTCCAATGCAGTTAAATCGTCTATTTCAAGTCATGAAAATAGTGTTTTAAACTACATATTCCATCAGAATAATAGCGAGCCATCCAAGATTGTTGGCAAATTAACACAAAAATACGTAACTGAAAACTATTTTTCAATTTATCCTACGATAAGTTACAAATGTATTGATTTTTTATAATTTGTCAAATAAGATTATCCGAATTCTTTCGCCGCAAGCAAGAAAAAGACACAAAAAGGAGAATTAAATGAAGAAGTTACCCTACCTTATTGCCACTGCACTCATCGGCTCTTCCATAAGCGCCGCCCACGCCGAACCTAAAATGAGCGGTACCATCTACCTCATGACCGAGGTTGAACACAACAATAAAACCGGCGTCACCAATACAACCATTTCCGATAAAAGTTCCAGTCTTTATCTCTCCGATGAAGTACGACTCAACAACGACTTATGGCTGAAATGGCAACTTGGCTCCTTTATTTACTTCGATTCCGACCGCTGGGGCGGCTGGGGCACTGCCGACTCATACGTCGCGCTCAACAGCTACAAAAACCTTGGCACCGTCAAAATGGGCTACATCAGTACACCCATGAACAGCATTTATCTGAACCCGTTCGACACCAACAGCTCGATTCTGGAGTTCGGCAAAATTTCCCGCTTCGGCCAACGTCGTGTTTCCATGGCTTATGAGTCTCCTTGGAAAAACGGTTTCCAATTCAAATTCAACGTTTCCCCAGGTTCCAATGCCGCACGCAACAACAACGACTGGAATCCGGACAAAAAACGTGACGGCGACTGGGTCTTCGGCTGGGGGATGGACTACTACCACCCAAGCAACGGCTTTAACGCCCACTACGCTGCCGAATACGCACCCAATGACTCCCCAACCGAAACCAAAGACTTCCAAGCCCACGCATTCATGGCCGGATACAGCAAAGACAAAATCTCCGTCGATGCCGCGTTCCAATACGCCAAAAACACTTGCGACGGCTTCAGCTGCTGGGGCGTATGGAAAGATGCGGCAGGCAACGTAGCCGGTTCTTACGACAAAGAAATCAACAACACCAAAGAATTTATGGTGTCCGGCTCATACAAAGTGGGCAATTTCAAACCTCAAATCGGCTTTGCCTACGGTAAAAGCTCTATCGGCGAAGACTACAAACACGTCGCCGTCAGCACCGATTACAGCTTCTCCAAACGGACAACCGCCACACTCGGTGCCGGCTGGTTGAAAGAAAACGTCAATCCGAAATACGAAGAAGATTTGCCGAAAAAATCTTCTTACGCAGTGGGCATGGTATTCAAACACCGCTATTAATGCCTGACAGATTAAAGGCCGTCTGAAACAATTTGTTCAGACGGCCTTTTCTACATCCTATAATTAAACTTGCAGCCCACCTTAAAAATCATTACATTGCCCACACTCAAGCAACAAAAACGTCATCATGAACGCCCACCGTACCCTCATCATCTCCGTTTTTATCGTCGCCAGCTGCGGCCTCGCTTACGAGCTCATCATCGCCGCGCTCGCAAGCTATCTTTTGGGCGACAGTATTTTGCAGTTTTCCTCCGTCATCGGGCTTTATCTGTTTTCAATGGGTATCGGCGCCCACCTGACCCAATACATCAAAGATAAAGACGTATTGCACCGCTTCATCGAAATCGAGCTTCTGGTCGGCATCATCGGCGGCATTTCCGCGCTGGCATTATTTGTAGCCTTCGGTTTATCCGCCGCCCCGTTCCGCACCCTGCTCTACGCTTTTGTACTGATTGTCGGCATGGTTGTCGGCATGGAAATCCCATTGGTCATGCGCGTGTTAAACCAAAAAGGTGCGGAATTTAAAGAACTCGTTTCCAAAGTCCTGACCTTCGACTACTTAGGCGCACTTGCCGTCTCGTTATTATTTCCGCTTCTGCTCGCCCCCAAACTCGGTATGGCGCGTTCTGCCTTGTTGTTTGGCATCTTCAACGCCGCCGTCGCCTATCTGACCGCGCGTGTATTCAAATCCAAATTACCCCGCTACCACGCCATCCGCCTGCGCGCGCTGATTGTCTTGTCCGTCCTCGCCGCCGCCTTCGCCTACGCCGACCGCATCTCATTCAAAGCCGAACAAAGCTATTTCGGCGATCCCGTCGTCTATCAAAGCCATTCTCCCTACCAACGGCTCGTCGTGACACGCTGGAAAGA
>CAUSHT010000012.1:0-18426 GCA_963531275.1 uncultured Neisseria sp. | reverse complement strand
TCAAAATGAACAAAAATACTAAATCTTTAAATTTACGAGAAAAAGACCCGTATTTAGAGCGGGAGAAACAACGTTACGCTCATCCGTTGCCCAGCCGTGAATGGGTCATTGAATTATTGGAACAAAAAGGTGTGCCGACAAAAATTGAAGCTTTGGCACATGAATTGTCGATTGCAGAAGATGAATATGAATTCTTCGAACGCCGTCTGAAAGCGATGGCGCGCGATGGCCAGGTGTTGATTAATCGACGTGGTGCGGTGTGTGCGGCAGAAAAATTGGCATTGGTTAAATGCCGTGTCGAAGCGCATAAAGACGGCTTTGGTTTTGCCGTGCCGCTAACGCCGACAGGCGAGGGCGATTTTGTTTTGTATGAGCGTCAGATGCGCGGCGTGATGCACGGGGATATTGTTACCGTTCGTCCTGCCGGTGTCGACCGCAGAGGCCGTCGTGAAGGTACGGTTTTGGATGTGGTGGAGCGTGCGCAGTCTAAAGTGGTCGGCCGTTTTTATATGGATCGTGGCGTGGCTATTTTGGAAGCGGAAGACAAGCGTTTGAGCCAAAGTATCGTGTTGGAACCTGAAAGCGTGGCGCAATTTAAACCGCAATCCGGCCAAGTGATTGTGGCTGAAATTGAGACGTATCCTGAAGCACATCGTCCTGCTGTGGCTAAGCTGATTGAAGTGTTGGGCGATTATGCCGACAGCGGTATGGAAATCGAAATCGCTGTACGCAAGCACCATTTGCCTCATCAATTCAGTGAAGCATGTGTCAAAGCCGCGAAGAAAATTCCCGATCATGTGCGTAAAACCGACTTGAAAGGGCGTGTGGACTTGCGCGATTTGCCTCTGGTAACCATTGATGGTGAAACTGCGCGGGACTTTGACGATGCGGTTTTTGCTGAAAAAGTCGGCCGCAATTACCGTTTGGTCGTAGCGATTGCCGATGTCAGCCATTATGTCCGTCCTGATGACGGAATCGATGTGGATGCTCAAGAACGCAGTACCAGCGTGTATTTCCCACGCCGTGTGATTCCGATGTTGCCTGAGAAGTTGTCCAACGGTATCTGCTCGCTCAATCCTGATGTTGAACGCCTGTGTATGGTGTGCGATATGGTGATTACCTATGCCGGCAATATCAAGGAATACCGTTTCTATCCGGCAGTAATGCGTTCGCATGCGCGACTGACTTACAATCAAGTTTGGGATTGGATTTCAGACGGCCAGGATCATCCGTTTAAACAGCAAATCGATACTCTGTATCAGTTATTTAAAATCTTGCAGAAAAAACGTTTCGAGCGTGGCGCGGTTGAGTTTGAGAGCGTTGAAACCCAGATGATTTTCGACGACAACGGTAAAATCGACAAGATTGTTCCCGTTGTCCGCAACGATGCGCACAAGCTGATTGAAGAATGTATGTTGGCGGCGAATGTTTGCGCAGCAGAGTTCTTGCTGAAAAACAAACATACTGCTTTGTTCCGCAATCACTTGGGCCCGACTCCCGAAAAACTGGCCACTTTACGCGAGCAGCTTGGCTTGTTGGGTCTGAGTTTGGGCGGCGGCGATAATCCGACGCCGAAAGACTATGCTGCGCTTGCCGAACAATTTAAAAACCGTCCGGATGCGGAGCTGTTGCAAGTGATGATGTTGCGTTCTATGCAACAGGCGGTTTATGAGCCGCATTGCGACGGTCACTTTGGTTTGGCTTATGGTGCATATGCACACTTTACGTCGCCTATCCGCCGTTATCCGGATTTGACGGTGCATCGTGCTATCAAAGCTGTATTGGACGGACAAACTTACCAACCCAATAAAACCTGGCAGGCTTTGGGCGTGCATACCTCGTTCTGCGAGCGTCGTGCCGATGATGCTAGCCACGATGTGGAAAACTGGCTGAAAACTTATTATATGCGCGACAAAGTTGGCGAAGTTTTCAGCGGCAAGATTTCAGGTATGACCAGCTTCGGTATTTTTGTAACCTTGGACGATATTCATATCGACGGCTTGGTTCACATCAGCGATTTGGGAGAGGATTATTTCAACTTCCGTCCTGAAATTATGGCGATTGAGGGCGAACGCAGCGGTGTCCGTTTCAACATGGGCGATACGGTTACTGTAAAAGTCGCGCGTGCCGATTTGGATACCAGCAAAATTGATTTGACCTTAATCAGCGGCGGTTCAGTCGGTAAGAAACGCAGCACCAGAAAAGCAAAACCTGCGAGTAAGCCTATAGTTGCTGACAAGCCTGTCGAAAAACGTAAGCGTAAACTTTCGGCTAAAGAAATTGATGAAGCGTTGTCTGCTCCCGCGAAGGCAAAGAAGGGTAAGGTAAAAAGCAAACCTGCTTCCAAGCCGGCCAAGCCAAGCAAACCTAAAGCCGCAAGCAAGAAAAAGGCGCAGGCGAAAACAGCCTCTGTTAAGGCCGGGCGTAAAAATAACGCCCAAGGCAAAAGCGTGAAGATTAAAGTGAAGAAAGCTGCTAAGAAATAAGCAGCATTCAATTCAGGCCGTCTGAAAGGTTTCAGACGGCCTGAATTTGTGATTTTATGAGTAAAACCAAGGATAAATAAGATGATAAAACTATACGGTATTCCTAATTGCGATACGGTTAAAAAAGCGCGCAGTTGGTTGGCGGAAAACGGCATCGAGTTTGAGTTTGTAGATTTTAAGAAAAACGCCCCGACTGCCGAATTGATTGATGGCTGGCTGGAGCAGGCGGATTTGGAGATTTTGCTCAATAAAAGAGGTACGACTTGGCGCAAGCTGGATAAAGATGCGCAGGAATCTGCCGTCACAAAAGAAGGTGCGATTGCTTTGATGGTGGAGAATCCCAGCATCATCAAGCGGCCTGTGTTGGTCAAAGAAGGGCAGGTTCATGTCGGATTTTCAGTAGAAGCGTATCAGGAAATTTTCGGATAAGGCATTTTTAGGTTTTTAGGCCGTCTGAAAAAGCAAGCCTCGAAAAAATACGTTACAATACGCGCTTTGAGCCTGTTTTCAGGATTTTAAGATTTTTGCGGCAGCATTTTCCGGCTGCCGCGCCAAACTTTTCTTTCGGATAAATATGTTCCATATTGTTGAAAAATATAAAACACCCGCCCAGATTGTTTTAGGTATCATCGGTCTGACCTTTATCGGATTCGGTGCCAATAATTTGTCTTCGCCGGGTTCTGATTACATTGTTAAAGTCGGGGATGAGAAAGTCAGCGAACACGCTTTACAGATTGCGATACAAAACGAGCAGGCTGCCGGCAATAATGCGCCTTCGCGTGATGCGGTATTCCAATCGTTATTGCAACGTGCTTATCTGAAGCAGGGTGCCAAGCTGATGGGCATCGCTGTGTCTCAGGAACAAATCAAGCAAGTCATTGTGGATGATCCGAATTTCCATGATGCTTCCGGTAAATTCAGCCAGGATTTGCTCAAGAAATATTTGGATCAGCGCAAAATGACCGAGGATCAGTTCGTTGAAGATATCCGTGAACAGTTCCAATTGCAAAATCTGTTGAATTTGGTGCAAAACGGCGCTTTGGTCAGCGATGCGCAAGCGCGTCAGTTGATTAACCTGACTCAAGCAACGCGTACCATCCGTTCATTTACGTTCAGCCCTGAAGCATTTGCGGCACAAGTCAAAGTAGATGATGCGGCTTTGCAAAAATATTATGAAGCGCATAAGAAAGATTACTTGATTCCTCAAGCCGTTAAGCTGGAATATGTGGCTTTGAGCATCAAAGATTTGGCTGAGAAGCAAACCGTCAGTGCGGAAGAAGTACAAAAAGCTTACGACAGTAAAAGCGTAGATTTGTCGCCAAGAGCCGAAATTGCGCATATTTTCATTCCGGTCATGCCTAACGGAGATGAAGCAAGCAATGCAGAAATTAAAGCCGAAGTGGACAAAATGGCTGCGGAGCTTAAAGCACATCCGGATTCGTTTGCCGAGCTGGCAGCCAAGTATTCCAAAGACTTGTCCAGCAGCAATAAAGGCGGCAATTTGGGATATCTGAGCAAAAGCGGCGGCAGCGGCTTCGGGCCAGAGTTTGATAAAGCGGCATTTGCATTGGGCAAAGGCGAAGTCAGCGATACCGTTAAATCATCTTTGGGTTATCACGTCATTAAAGTTTTGAATGTCGAAGCTGAGCCGACTTTGGAACAAGCTAAAGCTCGTATCGAAGCAGCCTTGAAACTGAAAAAAGCAGCTTCTGCCTTTAATGCTGCGAAAGAAAAACTGGGTGAAGATACCTTTAATGATCCATCTTCTTTGGCAAAAGCAGCCGCCAATTCAGGTTTGAAAGTGGAAAGCCTGGATGAATGGGTGACCAAAGCGGGCGCGAAAGAAGCCGGCTTGCCTGAAGCATTGATTAATGCCGCGTTTAGTGATGATGTACTGAAGAAAAAACACAATTCTGAAGTCATTGCCATCAACAACGAAACCGTTTGGGTCATTCGTGCGAAAGAAGTGCGCGAAGAGAAAATTGCACCATTTGCGGAAGTCAAAGACACTGTCCGTGCAGCATATCTACGCTCTGAAGCCGCTAAACTGGCAGAAAAGAAAGCCCAAGAAACTTTGGCTGCATTGAAAGCAGGTAAAGCTGCCGACGTTCAATGGTCGCCTGTTTCGCAATTGAGCGCGCAAGATGCACGCAAAACCATGTCTCCGGAAGCTTATGCGGCTTTGTTGAAAGCGCGCCCTGTCGGCGGTAAACCTGCGTATGCATTATTGGAAGGTATGCCTGCACCGGTGATTATGGAAGTTCAGAGCGTTTCTGCTCCTGAAAATGCCGATTCACAGATTCCTGCTGCCAAACAGGCTTTGGTTCAGCAGCTTTCTGCCAATGTTTTCGATGCCTTGCTCCAGTATTTGGGTAAGAAAATCGATCGTACGCAAGGTGCACAACAAGTTAATAATGCTGCCGAATAAGCAGAATATTGGAGTAGGGCAGCCGGATGAATTCCGGCTGTTTTCTTATTTTTAGCTATCTTTTTAAAGGCCGTCTGAAATCATGAGTAAAAATCCTGATGCCTTTGTCCGCTTGATTAATGCATTAAAAATCCTGCCCAATGTCGGCCCAAAATCTGCACAACGCATGGCTTACCAGCTTTTACAGTACAAACGCGAAGAAGCGCAGGAGTTGGTGGATGCTTTGCAGTTTGCCTTGAGGCAGGTGCAGCATTGTCGGCTGTGTAACACATTTTGCGAAGGCGATTTGTGTGAAATTTGTGCAGACGAAAAACGCGAGAAAAGCCGCTTGATGATTGTGCATATGCCGGCGGATGTCTCTAGTATGGAGGCGGCCAATTGCCATGATGGACTGTATTTTGTTTTGATGGGGCAAGTCAGTCCGGCGCAGGGCATGGATATTTCGGCAGTGGCATTAGATAAACTGGTTGCCCGTTTGCAGGCGAGTGATATTGAGGAAATTATCATTGCAACCAACTTCACAGCCGAAGGCGACGCGACAGCGTATGTATTGGCGGAATTGTTTAAAAATCTTCCTTATAAAGTCAGCCGATTGGCAAGGGGAATCCCTTTGGGCGGCGAGATGGAATATGTGGATGCCGGTACTTTGGCTCAGGCTGTTTACGATAGAAGAAATATTCAATCTTAAATGGCAATATAAAAAGGCCGTCTGAAAGTCTTTCAGACGGCCTTTTCATTGATTAAATCAGATTATTTGCAGCTGACGCCTTGAATTTGAGGCGTATCGCCGTTGCCAACTTTGAATGCGCATTTGGTTGCGCTGCTGCCGGATACGGTAACAACACCGTTTCCGCTGTTGAGGCTGACAGGTTCTTTTACGCCCATGCCGACAGCAGTGGCTGCCAGTTTTTGAACATCGGCGTCGGAGTAAGCGGTATTGTTTGAACTGATTTTGATTTCTTTGGCGGCATATGCATTGAAGCTGAATGACAAACCTACAGCTACAGATACGAGGGCCAAGAATTTTTTGCTGTTCATTGGTGTATTTCCTTTTTGATGGTGACAAAGTGTGTCACAGCTTCAGAATAAGGGCGATTGGCCGATTGTGCAAGTTTTTCGGCGGAATTTACGGGAAGATACATGGTTTTACATACACTTTATCCCTGAATGCTACATCAGTCGGGCAATCGGACGACCTGTCGGTTTTACGGTACAATAAGCGTTTTTTGACAAACGAATGAGGCATTTTTGAATGGCTTCTTTAGAAACTTGGATAGGCCTGCGCTATCTGCGTGCGAAAAAACGTAACGGCTTTATGTCATTTATTACCATGATTTCAATCGCCGGTATCGCCTTGGGCGTAACGGCACTGATTGTGGTGTTATCCGTAATGAACGGATTTCAGAAAGAGATACGCGGTCAATTGTTGAACGTCGCACCTCATGCGGAAATCGGCTATTACGATGTCGGCAGTGCGCCAGGTTGGCAGAATTTGCGCGAATTTGTAAAAGGCAAAAAGGAAGTATTGGCCAGTGCGCCTTATGTTTCCGATCAGGCTTTGCTTGCTAATGCCGGGGAAGTGCGCGGTGTGCAGATACGCGGTATTTTGCCGTCTGAAGAAAAAAATGTCGTTGATTACAGCAAGGATATGCCGGCCGGCAGTTTCGACGATTTGAAGCCGGGCGAATTTGATATTATTTTGGGTCAAGGACTTGCTGAGGCATTGGGCACGGAGATTGGCGGCAAGGTTACAGTGATTACGCCAGAAGGTAACGTTACCCCTGCCGGCGTAGTGCCGCGCTTGAAGCAGTTTAATGTGGTCGGTGTGGTAAAAACCGGTGTTTATGAGGTCGATAATACTTTGGCCATGACGCACATCAAAGATGCGCAAGTCTTGTATCGACTGGGGGAAAATGTCGGTGGGCTGCGTTTGCGATTGGCTGATCCTCAGAATGCACCATCTTTTATTGCCAAGTTGATTCCCGATGCTAAAAAAGATGAAGTATGGGTGCGTGACTGGACGTTTAATAACCGCAGCTATTTTGAAGCCGTTGAGTTGGAAAAACGCATGATGTTCATCATTTTGACACTGATTATCGCGGTTGCTGCGTTTAACCTTGTCTCTTCCTTGGTAATGGCGGTAACGGAAAAACAAGCCGATATTGCGATTTTGCGCACGTTGGGTTTGTCTCCGGGCGGCGTCATGAAGATTTTCTTGGTGCAGGGCGCATTTGCGGGGTTCTTCGGTACGCTTGTGGGCGTGGTATGCGGTGTATTGCTGGGTTGGAATGTCGGCAAGATTGTCGCGTTTTTTGAAGACTTGTTTGGCGTGCATTTGATTAACTCTCAAGTTTATTTCATCGATTACCTGCCTAGCGATGTGAATTTGAAGGATGTTGCCGTTATTGCCTGCATTTCGCTTGGTTTGGCATTTATCGCCACACTGTATCCGAGCTGGCGTGCTGCAAAAACCCAACCTGCGGAGGCTTTGCGTTATGAGTAAGACAATTTTGAAATGTACTGGCGTTGGCAAAAGCTATAATGACGGCGCATTGAATGTACAAGTGTTGAATCATTTAGACTTTGAAGTTGCCGAAGCAGAAAGCGTGAGTATCATCGGTTCGTCAGGCAGCGGTAAATCTACATTGCTGCATCTTCTTGGCGGTTTGGATATGCCGTCTGAAGGCAAGGTAATACTGATGGATCAGGATTTGGGCGGTTTGAGCCAAAAACAATTGGGCGAATTGCGCAACCGTTATTTGGGCTTTGTGTATCAGTTCCACCATCTATTGCCTGAGTTTTCTGCTTTGGAAAATGTCATGATGCCGCTTTTAATCGGCAAAATGCCCAAGGCGATGGCTGAGGAGAAGGCTGTTAAGATGCTGAAAAAGGTTGGCTTGGATAAGCGTATGCTGCACCGTCCGAGCGAACTTTCCGGCGGCGAGCGTCAGCGTGCGGCCATTGCCCGTGCTTTGGTTAATGAGCCGAAATGCTTATTGGCGGATGAACCGACGGGGAACCTTGACCGTAAAAATGCGCAAAATGTGCTGGACATGATGCTGGATTTGAAACGTGAATTGAACACCAGCCTGATTGTAGTGACCCATGATGACGAGCTGGCTGAGCGTTTCGACCGGGTAATGACCATGAAAGACGGCAGCCTGCAAGTGCTGCAATAAGGTTATTATTTCAGGCAAATATTTTATGCTTTAAAAGGTATAATAGAGGCCGTCTGAAAAATAGGTTTTCATTTATGGAAACGCTGTTTTTCAGACGGCCTTTCTTTTTTCCGTATTAAGCAAGCCTAAACCATGAATCCGACCGACTCTATCCTTTCCTCTGCCGCAGATGCGGCTATAGCGTTTTTCCGCCGCCACGAAGTACAGGGGGCATCCGTTATTGAGCCTTATGTGGTTCGACTGTTTGCAGCCTTGCAAAACGGGCATTCATTTATTTACTTGGATAAAGCGGATGTCGATGCCTTAAGCAACTTGCCGAATTTAGTCGGTAATGCGGATAAACCGCTTATCCTGCAAGGCCGGAAATTGTTTTTGGGACGGATGTGGCAGTTGGAGCATGATTTGGCTGTTGAAATCAAACGTCTGGCCAGTGCAGAGGCGGAAGAAGTGAATTTCATGGCGGCTTCAAAAAGCCTGAGCGACTGGTTTGATACTAAAGACAGTAAAGAGCAACGGGATGCTGCGGCTTTGGCTTTGCTGCAAAACTTTATGCTGATTACCGGTGGGCCGGGTACAGGTAAGACGACGACCGTAGCAAAGCTTTTGGGTCTGATTTGCAATAACAGTACGAAGCTGCCCCGTATCGCGTTGGCGGCACCGACGGGCAAAGCGGCTGCGCATATGGCACGGGCTTTGCAGCGTGCTTTGGACGGTTTTGATTTGTCTCCGAGCATTAAAGCGCATTTGGAAAACTTGGAAGGGCAGACTGTTCATCGATTGTTGAAACTGAGGCCGCCGCAAATGCGTCCTGCGTTCAATCATGAACATCCGCTCGCTTTGGATGTTTTGGTGGTGGATGAGGCTTCGATGTTGGATTTGCCGCTGGTGTTGGATTTGTTGCGCGCCGTGCCGACCGGCTGTCGTTTGGTGTTGCTTGGCGATGAAAACCAGTTGCCGTCGGTTGGCTTGGGAGCCGTGTTAGCGGCATTATCGCGTCCGACAGCTTTGGATAAAGAAACTGCTGAAAAGCTGGAAGTGTACCTGCCCGATCATGGCTTTGAGATTAAAGAGCAGCCACAGGCTTTATCGCAAAACAATGCCAAATTGACGTTCAGCCACCGTTTTGGTGCAGACAGCGGTATCGGTTGTTTGGCGAGGGCGGTGGTGTCCGGGGAAAAGCAAACTGCGATCGAACAGTTTGATAAGTTTCCCAAAGAATTGGAAATGAAATCAGGCCGTCTGAAAGAGCAGGTCGCCTTGCTGTATCAGAAGCAACAGGATTATTGGCAGGCTGTGGCAGAGAATAATGTTGCACTCGCCTATGGTCATGCTGCCGATGTGGTGGTATTGGCGGCTTGGCGGCAGGATGCGGATGATTTGAATCAGGCTTATCAAGAATACTTGCAACGACAAGGCAGGGCTTCGGGCGAAACGCCTTGGTTTGCCGGACAAATCATCATGATTACGCACAATGATTACATGCTGGAAGTGTTTAACGGCGACATCGGGCTGATTATGAAAGATGAAGAATCATTGAATGGTTTGTCTGCATATTTTCCTGAGAAAGATGGATTCAAAAAAATTGCCATCAGCCGTTTGCCCGATTTTGAATCGGCTTTTGCCATGACGGTGCATAAGAGCCAAGGTTCGGAATATCGGGAAGTATGGCTGTTGCCTCCATCAGTGCCTGCAACGACGGAAAGCGAAGAAGAAGCACGGGGTTTGGATAAAGCTCTGCTTTACACGGCCATTACCCGTGCGCGTGAACGATTTGTGTTTTGGGGAAATGCGGAGGAATTGTGTCAGGCTGTGGGATGTCACCAAAAACGCAGGACGGCATTGGCCGATGCCTTGAAATGGCAGTTTGAACAGCCTGATGAGCAGGCTTCTGTTTGACTTGAATCAAGAGGCCGTCTGAAAGAGGATAAAGCGTTTAAATCTGCTTGACTGATTACATTAATTTACATACGATAAAAATAATTAGTAAATAAAATGAATGATTTATACAAAATTCATAATGTTGTACGCTTTATCGAATACTTCACTTTCAATACCTTCTTTTGGAGAGTCGGCATGAAATTTCAAACCAAACTGATTGCAACCTGTATTTTATTGGCTTCATCATCTTATTCTTTGGCGGAAAATGCTGATGGCGGGCATGATGCGGCGGCTTTGACCACTACTAATGATTACGTCAATTCCGGCAGTATCATTCGCAAAGATGACGATAAAATCAGCATTTTCAATGATTTGTTGACTGTAAATGGTGGCTTGCGCGTACGTGCAGACACCAAAGACATCAATGCCAACAACAGCAGCATCAATCCTACGCCTGAAGATACCAATGCCAACTTCAATGCGGAGTTTTGGTTACGCGCAAAACTGTATAAAGATTGGAAATTGGTGGCGCAAATTGAGCCGAATATCGATTTGGAAACCGGTAAGTTCAACGGCGATCACGATGTGCCGGTCAATAAACTGTATGCCGAAGGTACTTTGTACAACAACATTAAAGCGCGTGTCGGTAAATTTGGTGCGTTCTCTTCATACGGCCGCGTATGGGATACCGAAGTAACCGGCGGCGAAATCTTCTTCGACAATAAAACCCTGCCTACCAAAATCTATGCAGGTCGCCGTACCGGCAATCTGAACGACAACGTATGGGGCATTGGCGGCCGCCGCAGACATTTTGCCGCGGTTCAAAGCATGTTGCCTGTGAATGAGAATATCAACGTCGGCGCAACCGTCAGCTACATGAAAGACATCGATGTACGCGGTGCGAAGAAAAATGCGGTCTTCGGAGAAATCGGTACGGACATCAAGTTTAATGACGATTGGCATTGGATGGCCGCAGTCAGCAAGTCCAATATCAAAGCCTATAATGATGCCGGACAAAAAATCAAAAATGACGGCGTGTTCACTGAAGTACGCTATAAATTGGCCGACTGGAACGTCCGCAATTCTTACGACGTATTCTTGAACTACCGCCGTGTCGGATCGTTGTCCGGAGTCTCTTCTGTCGAGGATTACAGCAAAAACGTCCAAGGCGTGCAAATCGGTGCGACTTATATTCCTTGGAAAAACTGGAAACTCAAAGGCTTCTATTTGGCTGGCAAACAGGTTACGCCTACTGTTGGCACGGATAAGCAGGACGTAAACGTTATTCGTGGTCAGTTAGAATATAAATTTTAATCATCACAAATAAAAACAGGCAGGATGTCCTGCCTGTTTTTGGTTTTCAGACGGCATGGATATAGGGCCGTCTGAAACAATGGATAAAACGCTTTACCAGCTATCGCGCTTCATACGGTCAAGCTGGCGGCGGTCGCGTTTGGTTGGGCGTCCGTCCGGATAAGCAGCACTGATGCGGCTGGCTTGGTCGAGTTGTTTTTGAGCCTCGCGTTCGGCAGCCGTTTTCATGTCTTCTTCGTAGAGTAAACGCGCTTCCGGTGCCGGACGGCGTTGATGATTGAGCGCGGCAACTTTGAATTTGTAGGGAAGGGAATTCAAAGTCATGTCGATGGTGTCGCCGGCGGAAATATTTTTGCTGTTTTTCACCTTCGAGCCGTTTACCAAAACCCTGCCCAGCTCAATATGTTTTTGTGCCAGCGCGCGGGTCTTGAAAAAGCGCGCGGCCCACAGCCATTTGTCCAAGCGCATGGACGAATTGTCATGATCGTTTTTCATAGCCTGTTTGAAATGATTGAACTGAATTGAAGTTTATCATAAGATACGGCACTTCATGCGTTTAGTGCAGCTATACTATTTCTTTGTTAAAGGCCGTCTGAAAGATTTTTTATTGCAAAAGATGGCAGTTTCCCTCTGAGAAATGCTGTCAAATACGTCTGATTAGCGTATCATGTCAGCAACCGTTACCGAGAGCTTTGTTTTATGAAACCCGTTTTTTTGGACTTCGAACAACCCATCGCCGAATTAACCAATAAAATCGACGAGTTGCGATTCGTACAAGACGAATCTGCCGTCGATATTTCCGACGAGATTGCCAGACTGCAAAAGAAAAGCAACGAGTTGACCAAGTCGATTTTCAGCAAGCTGACTCCGGCTCAAATTTCACAAGTGTCCCGCCATCCGCAACGTCCTTATACTTTGGACTATATCAACGGTATTTTTACCGATTTTGAAGAGTTGCACGGCGACCGCCATTATTCTGACGATCATGCCATTGTCGGCGGTTTGGCACGTTTCAACGGCCAAAGCGTGATGGTTATCGGTCATCAGAAAGGCCGCGATACCAAAGAAAAAATCCGCCGCAATTTCGGTATGCCGCGTCCTGAGGGTTACCGTAAAGCATTGCGCTTGATGAAGACTGCCGAAAAATTCAATATTCCGGTCATGACCTTTGTCGATACCCCGGGCGCGTATCCGGGCATCGGCGCGGAAGAACGCGGCCAGTCTGAAGCCATTGGCCGTAATTTGTACGAACTGACCCGCCTGCATGTGCCGGTATTGTGCACCATCATTGGCGAAGGCGGTTCGGGTGGGGCGTTGGCAGTGGCTGTCGGCGACTACGTCAATATGCTGCAATACTCGACTTATTCGGTGATTTCTCCCGAAGGTTGTGCCTCTATTCTTTGGAAAACTGCTGAAAAAGCAGCAGATGCCGCGCAAGCATTGGGTATTACCGCCAAACGCCTGCAAGAATTGGATGTCATCGATAAAGTAATTGATGAGCCTTTAGGCGGCGCACACCGTGATTTTGAAACCACGATGAAAAACGTTAAAACCGTTTTGGAACAGCAATTAAGCGAAGCGCAAAGCATGACCATGCCTGACTTGCTTTCTCGCCGTTTTGACCGCATCATGGCTTACGGTAAATTTACCGATAAATAAGTTTGACTGTTGAAAAAGCAAGCAGATGTCGCTGCTTGCTTTTTTTGTGTTCTATTTTTGAGTAATTCACAATTTCAGGCCGTCTGAAATGTTGCAAGTATTCCCTGATTCCCTATTTAAAAGTTTTCAAGCAGCTTTTCCTGATTTGCCGAACCATACTTTTTTTGAAGTTGGCTTGAGTGGCGGATTGGATTCTGTCGTCCTGTTGCATCTTTTGTACCGGATGCGTGAATTTCGCTATTTTGATTTGCGTGCCGTCCATGTTCATCATGGTTTAAGTACCAATGCCGACAGTTGGGCAAAATTTTGTCAGGATTATTGTCAGCGTCTGAATGTGGCCTTGCGGGTGTGCCGTGTTAATGTGGAAAAACAAGGAAAAGGTTTGGAAGCGGCGGCCAGGGCTGCACGATATCGGGCATTTTCAGACGGCCTGAAGAAAATCATTGTTTTGGCCCATCACCGTAATGATCAAATCGAAACATTTATGTTGTCGGCTGTGCGCGGGGGGGGATTGCGCGGTATGGCGGCTATGCCGGTATGGCGTGATTTAAATGAAGAGATTCAAATCTGGCGGCCGCTTTTGGCATTTTCCCGTCAGGAACTGGCTGAGTATGCGCAACAATGGGGATTATCTTTTGTTGAAGACGAAAGTAATGAAGACTCTGGCTATTTACGCAATTGGATGAGAAATCAGGCTTTGCCGCAATGGCAGCAGCGGATTCCGAATTTTGAGCGGCAAATTTGTGCCAATATCCGATTATTGCAGGAAGATTTGCAGCTTTTAGATGAATTGGTTGAGTCTGGATATCAGCGCATCAGTCAGGACGGAATATTCAGTATCAGTCTGTGGCGGCAATGTACGCCACTCTTGCGCCGTCGGTTGCTTTGGTATTTTTTGCGAAAGCAAGCGGAATCATTGCCTTCTTATCACAGCATTGTCGATTTCACCCGAGTATTGGAAACCGCAGAACAGGCGCAGTTGAGTTTACCAAACGGCGAATTGGTCGCCTATCGGGATCAGTTGTTTATTTGGCAAGAAAATGAATTTCAACGGCTGCCTTGGTGTAATGGTAGGGAAGTTCGAGGCCGTCTGAAAGATATTTTGCTGGAAAACGGTTTTGTTTTATTACCGTTTAAAGGCGGTTTGCCGGAAGAGGAGTTGGAGAAGCCGGCTGTGCTTAGAACTGTATCCGAGGGCGACGTGATTCAGTCCGGGCAGAGGGAAAAATCAGTTGAAAAACTATTGCAAGAGTGTCATATCATGCCACTCGTACGTAAATATTGGCCGATTATCATAAGTATGGGCAACAAGTGCCTTGCTGTTGCTAACCTTAGGGTTGGAAGCGATGTTCAAATAGAGCAAGGTTATCTGCCAGTTCATAGAAAGTTGGTCGAATATATGGCAAAAGTAAAGTAAATAACTATAAATTTAGAAAGTATTAGTAGTTTAACTACTTTTGCTAAGTATTGGTATATTAAGTAATATTGTTAATGTTAGAGCATCTGCACGAATAAACTTTAGCCATTGAATGTAATCTTATGGAACTATTTCAGAGCGTTGCTGTCTTTACTGTGCACAGCACGCTTTACTATTTTTGGGTTTAAAGCAGTAAAATGATTAAAGGGTGGGTATGAACGATCGCCAAATAGATCAAGTTTTGGTGGAGCGCGCGCAGAAAGGTGACCATAAGGCATTCGAGATGCTGATGTCCAAATATCAGCGTCGGCTAAACAGACTGATTTCCCGTTTTATTCAGGATGAGCATGAAGTGCACGATGTAACCCAAGAGGCAATGATTAGGGCTTATCGTGCATTGGCAAATTTTCGTGGAGAAAGTGCATTTTATACATGGCTGTACCGTATCGGTATCAATACGGCAAAGAATTTCCTGACCACTTCGGGTCGTCAGTTTTTTGTCAGCTCGGAAGCAGCCAATGAGGAAGGAGATGTTCTTGATTTAACCGATCAGATTGCGGATTACCATACGCCGGAAGCTGAGATGATGAATCGGGAAATCTTGCAGACCGTCGAAGCAAGCATTGCGCAACTGCCAGACGATATGCGTCAAGCCATTACGCTTAGGGAAATGGACGGCTTGTCTTACGAAGAAATAGCTCGGGTAGTGGATTGTCCGATAGGTACAGTACGTTCGCGTATTTTCAGAGCGCGTGAACTGATTGCAAAAGATTTGCGGCCGCTGTTGGATACTTCTGAAGATCAAAGGTGGTAATAAAAATGAACGACAAAACAAATAAAGCATTGGAGTATGTGTCCGCATTGATGGACGGTGAAGCATTGACTGATGAGATGCTGGATGCCGTATTGGCAGACGAGGAAGCATTGCGCGCTTGGCATGAGTACCACATTATCGGCGACTGTATCCGTCAGGGTGCGGCTGCGAAGGTGGCTGATGAAACCATGCAAAGCAAAGCATTTACAGTGCCTCAAGCTGAGATTGCCGGCAAGCAGGAAAAATATACTCATCGCGAAGCGGCTAATAACGGCTTCTTTAAATTCTTTGCAGCCGCTGCCAGCGTGTGTGCCATTGCTGTGACGGCATGGCAGTTTACGCCGCAAACTTCTCGTGACGCTATGCCGGTTGCCGAGAAGTCTAATGTTCAGCCTGCACAAGATATCATTCCGGTAAGCGGTACGCCTGACGATAAAGCGGCTTCCGAACCAGGTGAAACCGTTGTGCCGAATGCGGCGAAAGACGGCAAGATTGAAAACCGTCCGACTGTCCGTACCGAGCAGAAAAATGAGCAGCAGACTGTTGTGCAGTAAAAAATGAAATCATGCAAAACCCTTGCTTTATGGCAAGGGTTTTTATTTTTGCAGTAAAACCGTCAGGCCGTCTGAAAGCATAGCTTCAAAGAAGTCAAAACAGTTATAATGCGCTCCATGAAACTGATTACCTCTGCTCAAAACGAACAGCTCAAACATTTATTCCGTCTGCTGACGCAGGCCAAAGCAAGGCGTGAAAGTGGTGAAACCGTATTGGAAGGCGTACATCTGCTGCAAACTTATTTGCAAAGCGGCGGTACGCCCAAACAGGTTTATCTGCCTGAAAAGAAACAGCAACATCCTGAAATTCAAGAAATTACGGCGCAGTTGGATGAGGGATTGATTACTTGGGTCGGTAACGAAGCGCTGTCTAAAATCACCAGTCTGACCGATGCCGATGATGTGATGACTTGGATTGATATTCCGAAACAGGCAGGTTTGCCTTCAGACGGAGATTGCGTGGTATTGGAGCGGGTACAAGATCCAGGCAATGCAGGCACGATTTTGCGTAGCGCGGCGGCGGCCGGAGTCAGGCAAATCGTGTGCGGCAATGATTCCGTGGATATCTGGTCGCCCAAAGTGTTGCGATCGGGGATGGGTGCGCATTTTCTGCTGTCTATTTTCAGCCGAGTGGAATTATCCGCTTGGATGGAAACGTATCAGCATCAAATTTGGGCAACTGCCTTGGGCGGTCGCAATATTGGTTTATATGAAATGGACCTCAGTCAACCTTGTGCTTGGGTGTTTGGCAACGAAGGCAGCGGCGTGAGCGAAACGGTAAAAGAGAAGGCCGATGCCTGTGTCAAAATTCCCATGTTGGGACAAACCGAATCCTTGAATGTCGCGATGGCGGCAACGGTTTGTCTGTTTGAACAAATGCGGCAGCGTATCCATGTCCAGGCCGTCTGAAAACAATAATATGATTTTATTTTAAGGAACAAAAATGCAAATACTGACTTTTGATGAAGCGGCACGCAGCCGATTGATGGAATTGCTGGATGCCAAATCTGAAGCACACAACACCATGCGTTGTGATGAAGTTCAAGGTTTTATGATGGCTTTATTGAGCGGTCCGGATGCTTTGAATCCGACCAACTGGCTGCCTGAGATTTTGGGTGAGGAATCTTTGTTTGATGCCAAAGAGCGCACTGAAATCGAACGTTTGGTCATGGCAATGGCCGCCGATATGCGCATGAAGCTCAATGAAAAAATTCTGCCTGATTTGTGGTTTTATGAAGATGAAGCCGGCAATCCGGATTTCTACACTTGGTGTAACGCCTACCTTTACGCACTGGATATTGTACCTACCGATTGGTTTGAAGCAGTCGATCAGGAAGAGTTTGAAGATTTGTTCTATCCTATTATGGCTTTGGGTGGCATCTATGATGATGAAGAAAACGGCGAAGTCATCTTGCATCTGAATGAAAAAGAGCTGACCCAGCTGGAATCTGATTTGCCGCATGTCCTGCTGGATATTTACTGGTACTGGCAGACCATCATCAATAAGCCGCAAACCGTACGCCGTGAAGGCGAAAAAGTGGGTCGCAACGATCCTTGCCCATGTGGCAGCGGTAAAAAATACAAAGCCTGCTGCGGCAAATAAACCATGAAATAAAAAGGCCGTCTGAATGCTTGAAATTCAGACGGCCTTTAATATTTTTTGTTTAGAAGAATGAGGCTAACCAAACAAACAGGATGGTCAGCGCGATGGTTAAGGCGCAGCCGATTTTGGCCACGGTGCCGATGATGAAGCCGATAAACGTACCGATACCGACTTTGCCTGCCTGCCAAGTGTCTTTGCGTGCGATAAATTCGCCGATGGCCGCACCTGCCAACGGGCCGAGCAACAGACCGGGAATAGAGAAGAATGCGCCGACGATGCCGCCGATAAACGCGCCCCAAACCGCAGTTTTACTTGCGCCGGTATATTTTGCACCCAATGCGCCCGCCACATAGTCCATCGCAGTACCGAATACGGCAACGATGGCCAAAAAGGTCAGCGTCCCCGAGCCAAACACTTGATAATCGCCGGCATAACCCAACAACCATGCGCCACCAAACATCAAACCCAATCCGGGTAGGGCGGGATAAATAGTGCCTAAGATGCCGACGACAATGGCAATCAAGCCGAGAACGATGAGAACAGCAGTCATGAGGTTCCTTTTGAATTTAAGAGTGTAATAACGGCAGTATTATGGGCACGTTTTGTTATATTTTCATGAGAGATTGTGCAATAAAATGAAAAATTATCCGGAGGCGCGCTCAATTAAAATCGATGGATAAATATCTGAGCGAATTATTGTGAGTCACACTCTGAATGATTGAATAAATTTCTATTCAAATATAAAAGCAGGCCTACCAATACGGCCAAGTACACTGCAACCCAATACGCATCTGTATAACCAATAGCCTTTGCCAGCCGCAGGGCGGCGAAACCGGCCGCGTAACTGCCGAGCAGAACCACGGAAAATTGCAGGCTGCTGTCGAGTGCGGCGGTGGCTCGGCCTGATTTGTCCATCACTAACGCCAGTATCACCGGCAGCAGCAGCGTGTAGCTCAGGCTCAGGGCGATGATTTGAGCGGGCGGCAGCCAATGGTGGACGCGGGCGAGCGTATCGATGGCAGTCATGGACGCCAAAAGCGGCAGTTGCAGCGCGTAGAGCAGGAACACGAGTTTGCGGCGCGGATAATTGCGCG
>CAUSHT010000011.1:0-19237 GCA_963531275.1 uncultured Neisseria sp. | reverse complement strand
AAGTTATAAAGGTTAATAAATGACAATGCCGTCTGAAAAAGTTTCAGACGGCATTCTTTCTATTTGCATATTAAATTTAATATCATATTATCATTGCATGATATCAGTCTGAATTTTTTTAGAATTTCAATATAAAACCCCTAATTTACTACGCCCATTCCGCGCAAGATGAATTCGGCAATCTCTTGCCTTACGAACATTGGCAAACCTTGCAAAGCCATTCGGTCAATGCTGGTGAAATGGCGGCGGTGTTTGCCCAGATATTTGGTGCGCAGGAACAGGCCTGCCAGACGGGAAAGTTGCATGACTTAGGGAAATATTCGGAAGCCTTTAATCAACGATTGCATGGCGGCCCTTCAGTCGATCATGCTACTGTTGTAGTCAAAATTGCAAAAATGCTTGCTTCAGGGGGGGCCAAAGTATAAACTGTAGTTATCTTTCGTAGGCTAGATAACTTTATTAATGAATTAAAAGGCAAAAATAATGGAAATTAAACAAACCAATTCAACCATCAAATCTCGTGCGGCGGTGGCATTCGCCCCAAATCAACCCTTACAAATTGTGGAAATCGACGTAGAAATGCCGCGCAAAGGCGAGGTGTTAATTCGTAACACGCACACGGGCGTGTGCCATACTGATGCATTTACATTATCAGGAAGCGATCCTGAAGGCGTATTCCCAGTGGTGCTTGGACACGAAGGTGCGGGTGTGGTTGTTGCTGTGGGCGAAGGTGTGTCAAGCGTAAAACCGGGTGATCACGTCATTCCTCTTTATACCGCTGAATGTGGCGAATGTGAGTTTTGCCGTTCAGGTAAAACCAACTTATGCGTTGCGGTACGTGAGACGCAAGGTAAAGGCTTAATGCCGGACGGCACGACGCGTTTTTCTTATCAAGGTCAGCCGATCTATCACTATATGGGCTGTTCGACTTTCAGTGAATATTCTGTTGTTGCGGAAGTTTCATTGGCGAAAATCAACCCGGAAGCCAACCACGAACAAGTATGTTTGCTCGGCTGTGGCGTTACCACAGGTATTGGCGCGGTACATAATACGGCAAAAGTGCAAGAAGGCGACTCTGTGGCGGTGTTTGGCTTGGGGGCGATTGGTTTGGCTGTGGTGCAAGGTGCACGTCAAGCCAAAGCGGGTCGCATTATCGCCATTGATACCAATCCCGCAAAATTCGAGTTGGCGAAACAGTTTGGTGCAACTGATTGTTTAAACCCGAACGATTACGATAAACCGATCAAAGATGTGTTGTTAGACATCAATAAATGGGGCATTGACCACACTTTTGAATGTATCGGCAACGTAAACGTAATGCGTCAGGCCTTAGAAAGTGCACACCGTGGTTGGGGACAATCCATTATCATCGGCGTAGCGGGTGCAGGACAAGAAATTTCAACTCGTCCGTTCCAGTTGGTAACAGGTCGTGTTTGGAAAGGCTCGGCATTTGGTGGCGTGAAAGGTCGCTCTGAACTTCCGAAAATGGTGGAAGATTCAATGAAAGGCAACATCGAGTTAGAACCATTTGTGACCCACACAATGACACTTGATCAAATCAATGAAGCCTTTGATTTAATGCATGAAGGTAAATCGATCCGTGCTGTTATTCATTACTAAGGTACGCGATGAAACTGATTGAACAACATCACTAAGGTACGCGATGAAACTGATTGAACAACATCAAATTTTTGGTGGTTCGCAACAAGTTTGGGCTCACCATGCCCAAACGCTGCAATGCGAAATGAAATTTGCCGTCTATTTGCCGGATAATCAGGAGAATCGACCGCTTGGTGTGATTTATTGGCTTTCCGGCTTAACGTGTACGGAACAAAATTTCATTACCAAATCGGGCTTTCAGCGTTATGCGGCAGAACATCAAGTGATTGTAGTTGCCCCTGATACCAGCCCTCGCGGAGAGCAAGTGCCGAACGATGCTGCTTACGATTTAGGGCAGGGTGCGGGCTTTTATCTGAATGCGACCGAGCAACCTTGGGCGACGAATTATCAAATGTATGATTATATTTTGAATGAATTGCCTGATCTGATTGAAGCAAATTTCCCTACCAACGGCAAACGTTCCATTATGGGACATTCAATGGGCGGACACGGCGCATTGGTATTGGCACTGCGAAACCGAGAACGTTATCAAAGTGTTTCTGCCTTTTCGCCCATTTTGTCGCCAAGCCTTGTGCCTTGGGGAGAAAAAGCCTTTTCTGCCTATTTAGGAAAAGATCGCGAAAAATGGCAGCAATATGATGCCAACTCGCTCATCCAACAAGGCTATAAAGTGCAAGGTATGCGCATTGATCAGGGCTTGGAAGATGAGTTTTTACCAACACAATTGCGTACCGAAGATTTTATTGAAACCTGTCGTGCGGCAAATCAACCGGCCGATGTGCGCTTCCACAAAGGCTATGATCATAGCTATTACTTCGTCGCCAGTTTTATTGGTGAGCATATTGCCTATCATGCGGCATTTTTGAAGTAAGTCGAAGAAATGATTGGTGAATCGACCAAATGTTGGTATGAACGTTAATTTTTCATTTTAATGAATTGAAAGGCATCAGATTGATGCCTTTTATTTTTATAAATAATAATAAAAGTACTATTAAAATGAGCTACTTCCTAGAATCAGCATGAGGAGGTCTTTGCAAAATCTTCTTGCTTACTCTACTTAAATATCTCCCCATTCTAATCCAAATCGCTGTAAATATTTCCTCAATCGGTCGCTGTCATTGACTTTTGCTCTTTCTGTTCGGGAGACGTTGAACAATGCACGGCCGGCAGCGGCCATGTTGGGATGTTTGCGGCATTCGTCGATGACGTATTGCAGTTGTAGTTTGTCGAACAAATCCAATGTGTCCCAATCGACTTTATTGGGATAGTCTTGTGTTTTTTCAGACGGCCTTTTATGTAGGAGGCCGTCTGAAAAGGGTTCTTCCGACCATAACCATTTGAGGCGTTCGATTTCAGCTTGGACTTGTTCTACCTGTATCCTGCCTTGTGGTGCGAGTGTGGCCAAGCGCATGATGCTGGCGGCGAGGTCGCGGAAGTTGCCGCGCCATGGTGCTTGGTTGGAGTGTGCGAAGTCGAGGTAGGCGGCCAGAGCTTCTTTGTTGAAGCGGGTGGTTCGGCCGAGTTCTTGCGAGGCTAGGGCGAGCTGATGTTCGACGTTGGGCTCGATGTCTTCGCGGCGGTTGGCGAGTGCGGGCAGTGGGTAATTCCAGATGTTGATGCGGGCGAACAGGTCTTCACGGAAGCGGCCGGCGCGAATTTCGTGGCGTAAGTCGCGGTTGGTGCCGGCGATGAGCTGGAAGTCGCTTTTGACTTCGCTGTCGCTGCCGACAGGATAAAAGTGTTTTTCCTCAATGGCTTTAAGCAACATAGCTTGCTCGTCTAAGCCCAATTCGCCGATTTCGTCTAAAAACAATACGCCGCCGTCGGCAGTTTTCAGATAGCCTTCACGTTTTTCTGCGGCGCCAGTAAAGGCGCCTTTTTTGTGGCCGAACAGGGCAGATGCTGCGCCGTCGCCGCGAAGGGTGGCGCAGTTTACATCGACAAATGTGCCTTTAATCAGATGGCGTGCTTTTTTCAATTCAAAAATCCTGCGTGCCAGCATGGATTTTCCTGCTCCTGTGGGGCCGGACAGTAGAATGGGGGAAGGGGAATTGAGTGCGACTTGTTCGATTTCGGCAATCATGCGGTTGAAGGCGGCGTTTTGGGTGGAGATGCCGCTTTTCAGGTAGCGCACTGCGTCATCGCGTACGGCGGCAAGGCGTTCTGCCAGTACGTCGTAACGAGCCAAGTCTAAATCGATGATTTCATAACTGCCAACATCGCCTGAAATCATGCTGCGTCTTTGATTTTTCGGTGGTGCAGTCTGGAGCAACACCCCCGGAATTTGACGCGATTCTACCAATAAGAACAGGCAGATTTGGGCAACGTGCGTACCTGTGGTGATGTGGGTGAGATAGGTTTCTTCTTCAATATTAAATGGATAGCTCGCGGCCCAGTCGTGCAGTTTGGTATAAACCTCGGAAAAATCCCACGGGTTTGCCAGCTCCATAGGTACGAGATTGACGACTGTGTGCGGCGATACCTGCTGAATATCGGCTTTTACATGATCTGCCAGTTCGCGGTATTTCTCCGCATAAAACAGCTCCATGCGGTCAAGATGAAAATCTTGACGTTGATTCATGGCGACATTCGGCCGCCATTTCAACCAACGCTCTTGATTGAAACCTTTATCCAGCACTGTACCGAGAAAGCTGATGGCGACTTGTTTTTTAGGGTTGGTATTCATGTTCAGACGGCCTTCAAATTATTTTTTCCAATACAAATTTGCCGTTTACTTAACTGCCAGTGTTTGTCCAAATCATCGAATCTCATCATATATTCTTTTATATTCTATTTTCTATATAACTATCTATGAATATATTTTTTAGTATTCTACGCTTTTTGTCGATAAAAGCTACTTTAAAATATATTTTCTTTATATTCAATTAATTAAAAATTATTTTTATAAATTTTTTATTCTTGGCACGCTGTTGGCTATGTTGTGAATGTAACGATACAGCAGATGCTTCGGGAAATACAGTTACCGGAGAAAAATTTTCCGTAAATTTAGTTGTTGTGTGGTTACAGGGCGAATGCCAACAAGACTACATTTGGATTAACAGGTTCGAATCCTGTCTCGTCTGATAGACGTTGAACGTCTTGTTTATTTAGTCGCCCACCCTTTTCCAATATGGCAGGCAAATGCCTAGGGAAACTACAACATGGATACCCTTATGTCGCAGGTTCGAGTCCTGTCTCTGTTGTTCAAAATAGCAGAGTAGCTCAGTTGGTAGAGCCAAGGCATGTTTCCCTTAAAAACTTGTTGCGTGCCATATTACTTTTACGGCAGCAGGCGGATGCTTGAAGAGAGTAAATTAACCTTTCACGTTAAAACCGTTTCTCTTCACTTTTATCCGCTACGCTGCCCTCATTCGAGGCCGTCTGAAATATTCGGATGGGCTGATATAAAAACCGTTTTTGGTGCATTCGGCAAATGCCGGAGGAATTACAGCCTGCTAAGCGCGAGGTCGCGGGTTCGAATCCCGTCTCTGCCGCCAACTATGGCAGAGTAGCTCAGAGGATAGAGCGCGTAAAAATTTCTCCACTCTTTGTTGCCCAATGTGCCACCCCTTATGGGCGAATGCCATTAGGATTACATTCCTTTTCTGCTAAAACCTGAATGATCCTAGTAAATCTAGTCGCCCTACGGCAGTAGGCGGATGCCCGGAAGAGAATACATTAGCTTTCAGTTAAAAACGCTTCTCTTCATCTTTAGCCGCCACGCTGCCACCCATTCAAGGCCGTCTGAAAAACAAAGCTAAAACAAGTTCAGACGGCCTCAAACCAACAATATGAAAGAAAATGAAAATGGCTAATACTAACTTGTTTCAATCTATTAAAAACTGTTTTACTAAAACCGATACCTATAATGAAGCCGGCGGCATCGCCTACACGCTGACGCCCAAGCAACAGCTGGCACAGCTTGCCGCTACCGGTTGTCTGAACAATACCTACTATGCTGATGCACAAAGTCAGCTTGACCAAGTGTTGAAATTGGCAGAAAGTCTGGATGCCGAGTTTATCGCCAAAACTGCCGTATATGCCCGTCAAAAAGGTTTTATGAAAGATATGCCTGCGCTGTTGCTTGCCGTGTTGGCGCAAAAAGATGTGAACATGCTCGCCCGCGTATTCGACCAAGTAGTGGACAACGGTAAAATGTTGCGTAACTTCGCACAAATTATCCGCAGCGGCGCAGTCGGCAGAAAATCCTTCGGCAACCGTCCGAAAAAACTGATGCAGACTTGGCTTTTGACCGCCACCGAAAAACAACTGTTGAACGCCGCCGTCGGCAATTCGCCGTCGCTGGCAGACGTAGTCAAAATGGTGCACCCCAAACCGCGTGAAGCATGGCGTGCCGCATGGTTTGCATGGCTGATCGGCAAACCGTACGACCGCGAAGCATTGCCGCCCATTACCCGCGCTTTTGAAGACTACAAACAAAGCCGAGAAGGCGCATTGCCCAACGTTCCTTTCCAAATGCTCACTGCTTTAGACTTGAACAGCGGCGACTGGGCGCAAATCGCCCGCAACGGCTCATGGCAGCAGGTTCGTCAAAACCTGAACACTTTCCTGCGCCACGAAGTATTTGAGAAAAGTAAAAACATCAAAATGGTGGCAGAAAAATTGCGTGACGAAACCGCCATTGCCCGCGCCCGCGTGCTGCCTTATCAGTTGCTGACTGCTTATCAGGCAACATCTGAACAGATGCCGTTTGAAATCCGCGAAGCCCTGCAAGATGCGATGGAAACCGCCGTACAAAACGTACCGGCAATCCAAGGCAAAGTCGTGGTTTGTCCGGATGTATCCGGTTCCATGCACAGTCCGGCTACCGGCTATCGCGGCAGCGCGTCTACCAAAACCCGCTGCATCGATATTGCCGCGCTCGTATCCGCCGCTATGTTGCGTACCAATCCGCAAGCCCGCGTGATACCGTTTGAACAAATCACGGTAAACGTGAAGCTTAACCCGCGCGACAGCATCATGACCAACGCCGAAAAACTCGCCAATGTCGGTGGCGGTGGAACGGCATGCAGCGCACCGCTCGCTATGTTAAACCGTGAAAAAGCCGACGTGGATTTGGTCGTCATCGTGTCAGACAACGAAAGTTGGGCAGATGACAGCCAACAATGGGGTGGCAAAACCAGTCTGATGAAAGAATGGGACATTCTGAAAAAACGCTGTCCCGAAGCCAAACTCGTTTGCCTGGATATCCAGCCTTACACTACGGCTCAAGCACGAAACCGTCAGGATATCTTGAACATCGGCGGCTTCTCCGACCAAGTATTCTCTCTGATTGGTTCCTTTGCCGAACGAGGTATGGGTACAGATTTCTGGGTAGAAGAGATTGAGAAAACCGAGCTTGCGGCGGTAAATTAGCCAAGGGGTCGTCTGAAAATAAGGTGTCAACGTTTTTAGACGATCCGCTCTCTTAATCTAAATAATTATGGTTGCAATGCAGGATCATCATTTAAAGTTTCATAAGGAACAACTCCTTCCCAGTTAAATATTTTCACGGAATCCACCTTATCCTCAGAAAAGAAGCGATATGGCAATTTCAGTTTTTTTTCATCAATACCAAGCCATTCTGAAAAAGCATAAATAAAATCAAACCCGCTTCTTCTAACTTTTAAGTGTACTTGTTTTGTATCATCACTTGAAATTTTAATAAATGGAACATGATAAGCCTGTTTGTCTTTTGTAGAATTTAATAAACTAACATGATCAGTATTTTTATCTATATGAGCTAACCCATGATCAGATAAATACATTATTGAATAGCTACCATAGGATTTCATCTCTACTTCAAGACGTTGTAATAATTGATCGGTTTGCTTTAGTGTTTCCAAATAACACGACATTTTTTCACTTTTAAATCTTTCTGATACAGGCTGTATCAAACGTTTACAAAAATCAGGATGAGAACCATTTATATGCAATACAAATAATGAATTATGCGCATTTTTCATCTGTTTTAACTGTTCTGCCACTCCTTCCAGTAATATAAAATCACTAATACTGTTTTTACCATCTCTGGATGAATTAGGATCATAGAAATGTGAATAATCTGCCTGAATACCCACTCGGGCTGCAGCAGTATCCGCATCATCGGAAGTTGGCTGGGTGGATAGCCAATAAGTTTTAAATCCTGCTGCTTTAGCAAGCGAAATAAGATTATTAGGGTAACTTATTATGTTACCTTGAGTAAGGTGAAGCATTCTAGTCAAAGACGTTTGGGTATTCGGGGCAGGAGCTATAAATTCATCTATAACTAACCCATTGGATCTTCTTAAATAAGGAGTTGTATCAATTGGAAAACCATATAAAGACATGTAATCTGCCCTCATGCTTTCACCAATAACTAATACATAATTTTTATATTTGGGGTGGGAGCCTATAATTTCCCAAACAGGTTTATTTGAAAGAATTTGTTCCGACTGGATTCTTTCATCATAATATTGCTCTACTGCCTGAAATATCCTGAAATAAAAATTAATATTCCCAACTTCTGTATTAACTAACTTAAATGGTTGATGTCTTTTTAGTGTATTCGTCGTTGGTTTGTGTAGAGAGAATAGTAAAAAAATACTGAAAAAAACAATTACAATATATTTATGTCTTTGCAAACTATAGTTTTTATTTGTGTATCTACCTATATAAATTACACCAAATCCACTTATAAGAACTAATAGCCCTGTTGCCCATGCTTGCCATGTAATCAAATTGATAAATTCAGTAGATTCATGGAGATTGGTTTCAAACAAAGATGCGATCAAACCAATATTGATGCGGCCATATAAATAAGCAATTGGAGTAAATAAAACACATACGATTAGATTTATTAAAAACAAAATACTAAATATTTTTTTATTAAATAAGAATAGACCATACCAGAAAAAGAACATTGCAAGTGTGTAGACACTTACTAAATATCCTAATCCAAAGTTTGATACTAAAGAAAATACTATTATTGATAGCGGCAGGCTATATTTCTGAAAAAAAACCTTCATCTTAAATCCTGAACTTAGTAAATAACTAGGACGTTATTATACTCAACCCAACATAACTTTACACATAAAAAACAAAAAACTTACAGTTTCAGATAGCTTTTCTACCAAACGTCGTCTGAAAACCCAAATAAGGAAACTAAAACCATGCAAAAATTTATCTTAATCCGCGGTCATCAAGGTTCGGGAAAATCGACTTTTGCCGAACAAAAAGCCGCCGAATTTAAAGCACAGTATCCGGATGCGGAAGTGGTCCGTATTGAAAATGATGTGTTCATTACCGATGAATACGGTGACTATCGTTGGTCGGGTGAAGCGGTGGATAAAGCGCAAAAACGCGGTAATGCTTTGATGACTGAAACCTTGAGACTTGGACGTCAAAATCCGAATCGAAATATTTTGATCATTAATTCCAATACCAACCAAAAAACTTCGCGTTGCCGTCATTTATTGGATCAGGCGGAGAAAAGCGGTTTTGAAACAGAAGTTTATCGACTACACAATTTCTATCCTAACCTGCACGGCGTGAAAGAGCATGACGTGTTGGTGGCGTATATCAAGTTGAACCAAAACCGAGTGGCAAACGAAATCCACATCGAGGCCGTGCAGTCGGCAAATGCGGAGCAGTTAGAAAAAATCGAACAGATGCAGGCTATCGAGCATAAGCCGCTGGTGTTTGATGAAGCGCAGCAAACCTTTGTGACCGATCATTATCTGAAACACGGCAGCCGTAACTTTACTGCCAAAGCGTCCAAGCGTTATCCTGAATTGCGCGTGTTGAAATACGCCCGCAGCGTGTTCTATAACAACCGCTTTGATGATGCTTTGCTGGAAATGCGCGGTTTGATTATCGACGCGCATAATCGAATCATCGTGCGCCCGTTTAAAAAAGTGTTCAATTATTCGGAGCGTATTGCCAAAGGCAGCCGTTACCCGATCCGAGTCAGCGACGAGCGATTAGTGGATGCGGTGGTAAAAGTAAACGGCTTCCTCGGCTGCTGCACTTTCGTCTCGCTTTCAAGCGACCACCCGTCGCACGGCGCAGCGTTTGACGGCAAAGTGCTGTATTCGACCACCGGTTCGCTTGATAGCGCGTTTGCCGATATGACCGCCGCACACTGCGCGCAATACGAAACCTTGTTCCGCGCTTATCCGAACCACACTTTTTTGTTTGAAATCACAGACGCGAAAGACGTGCACATCATCCGCGAAGCATTGGGCGAAACCTTAATCGGCTGCATCGACGTGGCGACAGGCCGTCAGTTTACTGAAGCGGAATTGGACGAAATCGGCAAACAATACGGCATCCGCCGTCCCGAAATGCTGAAAAACATCACGTTCGGCGAGCTGAAAGGCCGTCTGAAAAACGTGGAACACGAAGGCTTTATGGTATTTGATGCGCAAAACGGCGAAATGTTGTTCAAACTCAAATCGCCGTATTACCTGATTTCTAAGTTTCTGGGACGAAGCAACGAGGGCAATATCGGCCGCAAACTGGACAAACGCCATGTCGATGAAGAATTTTATCCTTTAATCGACTACATCCATGAGCATCAGGAAGCGTTCAACGCTATGCCGGAATTGGATAAAATCGCGTTTATCCAAGCATTTTTGAGACAGTTGTAAGGCCGTCTGAAAATATAGGGAGCAATGCGTATTTATTTTTCGCGCTCATACGCTTCGATTTCGCCAACTTTAGGTGCGTAGCCGCTGCTTGTGTCATGGTGCAAATCCAACCAGATATCGACTAATGCCCAAGCGGCAGGCGCGGCGATGACGTTTTGCCCCATACATAAAACCTGCGCGTTATAGTTCTCCACCGAGCCGCGGACGGTGAGCAAATCGTGCGCTGTCGCCGCCCGTATGCCGCGCACCTTATTGGCGGCGATTGCCGTCCCCACGCCGGTGCCGCAAATTAACAGCGCACGGTCGGCACGTCCTGTCGCGACTTCTTCGGCCGCGGCAAATGAGAGTTGCGGATAGCTTCCTTCGGGTGAGGATAAATCGACCAAGCTGCTGACGCGCGAGTCGTTTTGCAGATGCGCTTTGAGCGCGTCCTTCAATATTGCGCCGTTGGCCGGCGCGGCAATAACCAAACGCATACGAACTCCTTGAAGCACACAATAAACATTACTCAGCATACGCCCGCGCGTGATACGATTCAAGCCTGCAACGCAGAAAGCACGGTATGAGCAAAACCTACTTCACATCAGACTTACATTTTTCACATAAAAACATTGCCAAATTCTGCCCGCAATTTCGACCGTTCGACAATGTGGAAGAAATGGATGAATTTTTAATCCAAACATGGAATGAAACCGTTACGCCTGAAGATACGGTGTACAACTTGGGCGATTTTTCCTTTGCCCAAGACCATAAGCAGATAGAGCGCGTTTTGTCGCGTTTGAGCGGGCAACATCACTTAATTTACGGCAATCATGATCATGTGATTCGGCAGCATGCTGATTTTTTCCGCAGCCAAACCAAGCATGATGGCCATTCGCTGCTGTCGTCCATACGGCCGTATTTGAAACTCAAATTGCCGGAAATTAAGAATACGCTGGTTCTCTTTCACTACCCGATTCAGGAGTGGGACGGCTGCTATCAGGGCTGGTATCACTTGTACGGCCATTTGCATGACAGGGTGGCAGAAATCAAAGGGCGTGCTTTAAATGTCGGATTTGATTTGCACGGCCGCTTTTTGACGGCGCAAGACGTAGATAAGTTTTTGTGTGATTTGCCTAAAATTTCGTATTTTGGCGAAGTTGGCTTGAAAGCCCAATCGCCGGAAGAAGCGGCAGAGCTGGTGTCTCGGAAACTGGCGCAGTTAAATCAGGTATAATTTCAGACGGCCTTTGCGGATTTCCGGCAAAGGCCGTCTGAATATCAATTTCCCATTTTTGAGTGATACATGGAAAACCTTTTGGCTTACTTACTACAAAAAATCAGCCTCCCTAATCAAACCGGCAAGGATAAGTCATGAGCGGTAAGCCTTTGAAGTATCCTGTTTCCGCTTTGGTCGTTTTGCATGATAAAGACGGCAATATCCTGCTGATTGAACGCACGGCGCCGCAAGGTTTTTGGCAGTCGGTCACCGGCAGCTTGGAAGAGGGCGAGCGTATCGAAGAAACCGCATGGCGCGAAGTGTGGGAAGAAACCGGTATCCGCCTTGCAGACGGCCAGCTGGAAAACTGGCACGACAGCACCGTTTATGAAATCTATCATCACTGGCGCCATCGCTATCCCAAAGGCGTTTTTGAAAACCGCGAACACATCTTCTCTGCCCAAATTCCGCGCGATACGCCCATAGTCCTGCAACCGGATGAACACGTTGCCTACGGCTGGTTTGGCGCGGAAGAAGCGGCGGAAAAAGTGTTTTCCCCTTCCAATAAACGTGCAATTTTAGAATTGGTCAAAAGGCTGAATGCCAAAAAGGCCGTCTGAATACGACAGTTTCACATTTTCAGACGGCCTTGGGTTTGTTATACTTTCGCCGTTTGACTCTCTTTAAAATCAAAGGAAACCATCATGGCAGACTTCAATAAAATCCTGACCCCGGGCGACGTGGACGGCGGCATCATCAACGTTGTCAACGAAATCCCAGCGGGCAGCAACCACAAAATCGAGTGGAACCGCAAACTGGCCGCGTTCCAACTCGACCGCGTTGAACCGGCAATTTTCGCCAAACCGACCAACTACGGCTTCATTCCGCAAACTTTGGACGAAGACGGCGACGAATTGGACGTATTGCTGGTTACCGAGCAGCCTTTGGCAACCGGTATTTTCCTGGAAGCACGCGTTATCGGCGTGATGAAATTCGTTGACGACGGCGAAGTGGACGACAAAATCGTCTGCGTTCCAGCCGACGATCGCAACAACGGCAACGCCTACAAAACTTTGGCCGATTTGCCGCAACAACTGATCAAACAAATCGAGTTCCACTTCAACCACTACAAAGACCTGAAAAAAGCAGGTACCACTAAAGTTGAATCTTGGGGCGATGTAGAAGAAGCGAAACAAGTCATCAAAGAATCTATCGAACGTTGGAACAAACAAGCCTAATCAGTTTGTCCTGTCCAATATCAAGGCCGTCTGAAAGCAAAGTTCAGACGGCCTTTTTATGTCTCAGCAGCCTATTAATTCTTCAAGAATTTTCAAACTGATATTTCAAATGAATCAATCATATTATTTTAAATAATTGTTTCTTAAAGTCAAAATTTCAGACAGCAGAGAATAGGTTTTTTAGATTGCAATTACAGCATCAGCCCCAAAACGCTTTTTCAAATCCTGCTGCGCATTCCGGTGGCAGTTCCCGTTGTAGTAAATCATGCAGGGCAGAATATAATGCTGAAGGTATGTCACAGCTTTCTTCATCGTAAAACTCTCCGCCTGTTTTTCGCCATTCGCACTCAAAATCATAAATTGCCAATAAGGTTTGCATTAGTATTGCTATGGAAGGTGCGACAAGGCGGCGGTTTTCTATCGTACCGTAACCTGTTATCAGCCAATAAACAGGACTGTCGGGGGCGGCAGTATCGGCAAAAAGAATTGAATCGTCGAACATTATGCCAAATATCGCCCATTCTTCACGCCAGCCTTGTGTGGGCAGATATTGCTTGGTCTTCCTATCCCAACTGAAGGCCCAATCGTGCCAACTGTTGGGCAACTTGGGATAAGTTACCCAATGTAAAAACAGAGTTTCCATCTCCAGCCAATAATCGGCAAGCGGATTGTCGGAATGCCATGTACCGTCCATATGGCGGTAGAAATCTGCTAATGCACCCAAATGCAGATGACGGTTGTCTTCCAGAGGGGGCAGTTCTTGCAACGTTTCTGTATAGGGAAAACCAAAAGTTTGAGCGAAGGTGCGTATAAGGGAGTGAGACATAAAGTTTGCTTGCTGTATTTTTACGGTTTAAGCCCGTGGAAAATAATGGATTATAGTGGATTTAATTAGAATCGGGCTTGATGCAGGCTAATGATGTAAGCCATTTGTTTAATTTATTTCTAATCTGCCAACGTTCATCAGTCAGAACATAAATATAGTAAATTCAAATTAGCTATAGGTAAGTGCGGCATTTTACCAATATAACAAAATCGTCTTTAAAACAAACAAACCATTCTTTCCCATTTTCAGACGGCCTCATTAAAGTAACGCCTATACCCAAAATAAGGAGTACTTCAATGACTGCTACCACAACCGACCCGCGTGCCAAGCTGCCTGATACACCGCTTTCCGGCAACGAAGCCTTGAAAGAACGCAGCGATTATCTGCACGGCACCATTAAAGAAGAGTTGAAAGACGACTTTACCGGCGGCTTTACCGCCGACAACTTTCAACTTATCCGCTTCCACGGCATGTACGAACAGGACAACCGCGATATCCGTGCCGAGCGTACCGAACAAAAGCTTGAGCCTTTAAAAAACATGATGTTGCGTTGCCGTTTGCCCGGCGGCATCATTACGCCGAAACAGTGGCTGGGTATCGACAAATTTGCCGGCGAAAATACAATTTACGGCTCCATCCGCCTGACCAACCGTCAAACCTTCCAATACCACGGCATTCTGAAAACCGATTTAAAACAGGCGCATCAGGCATTGCACAAGCTTGGTTTGGATTCCATTGCCACAGCCAGCGATGTCAACCGTAATGTGTTGTGCACCAGCAATCCGGTGCAAAGCACGTTGCACCAAGAAGCCTATGAATGGGCGGCGCGCATCAGTATGCACCTTCTGCCGCGCACGATGGCATATGCCGATGTATGGCTGGACGGTGAAAAAGTGTTCACGACCGAGCCGACCGAGCCGCGCAATAAAGAAATTGCCGATGACGTAGAGCCGATTTTGGGTAAAACCTATTTGCCGCGCAAATTCAAAACCGCCGTTGTGATTCCGCCGGATAACGATGTGGACATTCATTCCAACGACTTGGGTTTTGTGGCGATTGCAGAAAACGGCAAGTTGGTAGGGTTCAATGTATTGGTCGGCGGCGGTTTATCCAGCGAACACGGCAATACCAAAACTTATCCCAATATTTCCTATGAATTCGGTTTCGTTCCTCTGGAATACACCCTCAATGCCGCCGAAGCCGTCGTCAGCACCCAGCGCGACTGGGGTAACCGCAGCGACCGCAAAGCAGCGCGTACACGCTATACGCTGCAACGCGTCGGCGTAGATGTGTTCAAAGAAGAAGTCGAAAGGCGCATGGGCATTAAATTTGAACCTATCCGCCCTTACGAATTCACCCACCGTGGCGACCATATCGGCTGGGTACAAGGACATGAAGGCAACTGGCATTTGACTTTGTTTATTGAAAACGGCCGCCTGCTCGATTATCCCGGCAGACCTTTGAAAACCGGCGTGCGTGAAATTGCCAAAATCCATCCCGGCGACTTCCGTCTGACGGCCAACCAAAATCTGGTGGTTGCCAATGTACCGCCCGAATTGAAAGACACGATTGATAAAATCGCCAAAGATCATGGCCTTATCAGCAAATCGATTACCATCCAGCGTGAAAACTCTATGGCTTGCGTTGCCTTGCCGACTTGCCCGCTGGCGATGGCGGAGGCCGAACGCTTCCTGCCGACATTCTCCGATAAAATCGATGAAATGTTCGCCAAATACGGCTTGGAAGACGAATACATCGTTTTACGCGTAACCGGTTGCCCGAATGGTTGCGGCCGCGCCATGCTGGCGGAAATCGGCTTGGTCGGCAAAGCCGTCGGCCGCTACAACCTTTACGCAGGCGGCAACCGCGAAGGCACCCGCATCCCGCGCCTGTTTAAAGAAAATATTACCGAACCTGAAATCCTTGAAATTGTCGAAGGCTGGGTGGCCGATTGGGCGCAAAACCGACTCGATGATGAAGGCTTCGGCGATTTTGCTGTCCGCACCGGTATCGTCAAACCCGTATTGGACGCACCTCGCGATTTCTGGGCATAACGCATACAGACAGACCCGCAAGTCTGCAATAAGAAAATAGAGAAGGACTAAAGGCCGTCTGAAAAATCAGGATAACTGGTTTTCAGACGGCCTTTTATATTAGGGATGCTTATATGAAAGATAGGATATAAACCGAATCAGCGGCGACGGCCAAAGCCTCGGCCCATGCTGGGGCGGCGGTAGTTGGAAGGCTGACGCGTAGTTTCGCGGTATCGTTGTTGCTGCTGGGCGTTTTGTTGCTGGGCACGCAGGGTGCGTGTATTCAGCTGTTGGCTGGTGCGTCCGTTTGGACGTGCGGTTTGATAATAGTTGGTACGGGCTTGACGGGCAATAGGACTGTTTTGATTGCGCGCCTGTGTGAATTTGTTGGCCAATGCGTTGCCGATAAATGCACCGGCTGCCGTACCCACCAAGCTTTGCAGCAGCCAGCTGCCAGTAGATTGGTCGTAGATGTATTGTTGGCCGTCTGTACCGGTTACCGGTTGGCCGTTGTTGCCGTTGGCTTGTGCCTCGGCAGGAATGGTATCTTTCACGGCTTCAGGCGTGAGCTGGTAAACCGTATTGTCTTCTTGTTGGCCTGCTTGTTGTGCCAACTGTTGCTGCAATGCTTCGATTTGTTTTTGTTGTTGCTCAAGCTGCGCTTGGGTATTGTCTTTGCAGGCAGCAAGGGCGAAAGTGGAAAGGGCGGCTAAGGCAATCAGTTTTTTCATTGTTTTTCCTGAGAGAAGTTTGTCTTTGCCGAGGTTTCGGCGGAGTGTGTTTGCCTAATATTAAACCATTTCCCTGTTTTTCAAGTGGTTTTACAAAATAATATTGGAAAGTTGCGCGGCAAATGCACGGCTGTTGGCGGCTAGATTGCCCAGTGTAGGCATTTCGTGTTCGGTTTCGATAATCAGCAGGTTGGCAGGGCGGCGGGTGTGCAGGGACATTTGCATTTCAGCGGGAGAGAAGGGCATGTGATGGCGTTTAGCAAAGGCTTCGGCGCGTTTGTTGGCGGTTTTGAGCATGGGCAGCAGGGTAATGTCCAAATGGAAACGGCGTACGCCCAAAACCAAAATACGCGCCGCGAAGAAATCCGCTTCATCAGTAAAAATATTCGGGCTGCTTTGATTGAAGTCGTGACGTTCTGCGGCAATCAAAGTCGCGATGGTGCGCACTTGCGGAATTAAGGCTTCGCTGATGAGGTTGTCGGGCGTATCAGGCAAAGTGAGCGTGTTGGGCATGCTGTGGTGGCTGTTGCTGTCAACGACCATGCGGCAGGTGTGTAACATTTGAGTTTGGCTGTGGATTTTAGTTGAAGCGGTCATGGCTGTATTCCTTATTTCTTAAAAGTGGGTGGATTCAAGCGGCCATGGTGGGTATAAAAAAAAGCCGCTCAAATGAGGCGGCTCTGATTTGCGTATTTTCAATTTGGTCTGTTTCAGACAAGCGCAAAAAAGTACCGCACGTTTGTGTGGTACCAATAGAAGAAAGTAGCGGAGCATTGCGCGGTTTGCATGATGAAAATACGTCTTTAATGTAAAAAGTATGGAACGTAGTTTAAAACAAGAAGACCAGTAATTTCAATATCCAATCGACAAAACCCACCAATAAATCTACAAGTTGTTGTAATCCTTCCAATTTATTTTCTTTCGAGTGAGTCAAATTTGCACAATTATAATGCAAAACCAGGTGAATTGATAACAATCCGAGTAAGGTCTTTAAAAAGGCCGTCTGAAATCCAGCTTTCAGACGGCCTTTATTTTTGTTTATCCAATCAATAAACGTCGCGTTGGTAGCGTTTGTCTTCGCGCAGGTCGTTGAGGTAGTCCTCGGCTTCGTCGCGGCTGAGTTTGCCTTGGGTTTCGATGACTTCGATCAGGGCGTTTTCGACATCGCGTGCCATGCGTGCGGCGTCGCCGCAGACGTAGATATGTGCGCCTTGTTGCAGCCAGTTCCAAACTTCGGCCGCGCGTTCGGTGATTTTGTGTTGGACATAGACTTTATGTTCGCCTTGGCGGCTCCATGCGAGGTCGGCACGGGTGAGAAGGCCGTCTTTGCGCCAATCGCTCCATTCGAGTTGGTAGAGGAAGTCGTCAGCCAGGCGTTGGTTGCCGAAGAAGAGCCAGTTTTTGCCGCTGTCGCCATTGGCGGAGCGTTGTTGCATGAAGGAGCGGAAGGGGGCGACGCCTGTACCTGCGCCGATCATGATGATGGGGGTATCGCCGTTTTGTGGCAGGCGGAAGTTGGGGTTGGGTTCGACAAAGACGCGGACTTCGCTGCCTTCTTCGAGGCGTTCGCCCAAGTAGCCGGATGCTGCGCCGGTGTAGGTGTGGTCGTGGTGGTCGAAACGGACGACGCCGATGGTGAGGTGGACTTCTTCGCCGACTTCGTCTTGTGCGGAGGCGATGGAGTAGAGACGCGGGGTTTGTGGGCGGAAGAGGCTGTATAGGGTTTGTGCGTCCAGTGGGTGTAGATGGGCGGCAAATACGCCAACGGGCGGTGTGGCGGCGAGATAAGCGTCTAGTTGGGCTTTATCTGCGGCTATGGTTTTGAGTTCTTCGTTGTTTGTTAATTCGGCGTATTGTTGGACGAATGCCGGTGTGTTTTGGGTGATGTCTGCGGATTCGGTCAGGGCGGTGCGGATGTCGGTTTCGCGGCCGTCTGAAAGTTGGACGGTTTCGCTGCCGGTCAGTTGGTTGAGGTCGAGGATTTCTTGAACGAGGCCGGCGGCATTCAGCGGCCATACGCCGAGTGCGTCGCCGGCTTGGTAGCGCAGGTCTGATCCGCTGAGGTCGATTTCGATGTGTTCGACGTCTTTTTCTGCGGTGCGTGAGGTGATTTTTTGGCGCACGGAGAGGGTGGCTGTGTAGGGGTTTTCTTTGGTGTATGCGGTGCCGCTGCTTGGGGTTGCCGGGCTGTATGCTGCGGTGTTTGCACTAGGGCTTGCTGCTTGGGCGGTCAATTCGGCTACTTTGGGTACGACGGCGGCTATCCATGCGTCGGCATTTGCTTGGAACTCTAAGTCGCAAATGCCCAAGTCGTTCAGACGGCCTGCGCCCAGTTCGGCAAATTTGGCATCAAAGTCTTTGCCTGCTTGGCAGAAGTTGGGATAGGAGGAGTCGCCAAGGCCTAAGACGGCAAAGGTGAGTTTGCTGAGGTCGGGTTTCTTTTTGCCGTAGATGAATTTGTACAGGGGCAGGGCTTCTTCGGGCGGTTCGCCTTCGCCTTGGGTGGAGGTAACCAAAAGGACGATGTCTTCGTCGGGCAGGGTTTTGCTTTTGAAATCGCCTGCGCTGCTGAGGCGGGCTTCTACGCCGGCGGCTTGAAGTTTGGCGTGTAAGGATTCGGCAACGCTGCGTGCGTTGCCGGTTTGGGAGGCGGAGAGGACTAATACGCGGCGGCTGACTGTCGGGGCGGCTGCTTGCAGGATGGTCGGTTCGGCCGCTGCGCCGGATACGCCTTGGCTTTGCGCCCAGCAATAGCCGGAGAGCCAGGCAAGTTGGGTGGGGGATAGGGCGGAGAGTTGGGCGGAGAGTTCGGCAGGCAGTGGATTGGCTTGGCTCATTTTGTTTCCTTTGTTGGGACGGCTATAGCCGATTGTTTGAATAATGAACAGTCGCTACTTTAAACAGGCCGTCTGAAAAAAGGAAAGAATGCTTGGTTTTAATTTAAGATGATTTCGTTATATT
>CAUSHT010000010.1:0-19641 GCA_963531275.1 uncultured Neisseria sp. | reverse complement strand
ACGGCCTGCCGACTTTTGAAGTTTCCGAGAGCCTCAACGTGGTTGAGACTTTGGTGAAAACCGGTTTGGCATCTTCCAACAAAGAAGCTCGCGGCTTTGTAAACAGCAAAGCGGTTTTGCTCAACGGCAAACCTGCCGAAGCCAACAATCCGAACCATGCCGCTGAAAAACCTGACGATGCCTATATGCTGACCGACGAACACAAACGTTTCGGCAAATACACCATCGTCCGCCGTGGCAAACGCAACCACGCTTTGTTGGTTTGGAAATAATCTTTAAACGCATCATTTAAAACAATCATGCCGTCTGAAATCAGCCACGCTTTTTTCAGACGGCATTTTCTATTGGTAGCATTCAATTTTCCAAAAAGAAAGGACAGGTTTTGCACCTGCCCTTCTATTAAGCCAATTTCCTTAAGAAACTTTTATCCCGTGCTTACTGCAAACGCTCATTTTCTTGACGGACGGCATTCACCACATCCGCGCCAAACAAAGCGTTGACATCGGTTTCATCAAACACATACTTGGTATGGCAGAAATCGCAATCAATTTGAATACTGCCTTGTTCTGCCACCACCCCGCCGACTTCTTGACCGCCAAGCATCAACAGCATATCGCTGACTTTGCCGCGAGAGCAGGTGCAGGCAAATTCAATGGCTTCCGGTTCAAAAACGCGGGGCGGGGTTTCATGGTAAAGGCGGTAAAGGGCGTGATGCGCATCCAAACCGGTCAATTCTTGCGGAGTAAGCGTTTGCGCAAGCGTAGTCACATGCTCCCACGCGGCATCATCCAATTCTTCCTCCGGCAGACGTTGCAGCAATAATGCACCTGCGGCTTGATCGTCGGCGGCAAGCGTAATATAGGTATCAAGCTGCTCGGAACGTTTCATATAGTTGACCAGCATTTGCGCAATGCTGTCGCCTTCTAGCGGGACAACACCTTGCCATGGGTCGGCATCTTTAGGCTGATGGGTCAAAACGAACACGCTGTTTTCGCCCAACAGCTCAGTCAGGCTTTCATCATCACGGATTTCAGCAGTTTCGTCCCAACGCGCGGTAGCACGGACAGTATTTTCAGAAGTCGCTTCCACCACCAACATTTTCAGACGGCCCTGACCTTGAACCTGAACAATCAGCGCGCCTTCATTTTTAAGGTTGGCAGACAATAAAGAACCGGCAGCCAACAATTCGCCCAATGCACGACGGATGGCGACAGGATAATGTTTTTGATTGACGATGTGGTGCCAAACCTTTTCAAGGCGGATGTGCATGCCGCGGATAGGCATATCGTCAAAGATAAAGCGTGTACGGATATCGCTGTGATTTTGTGTCATGTCAGTCTCTGAAAATAAATCAATGAATGCCGCTTATATGGTTGCAGCGGCGGATAAATCAAGCGAAACCGCATTTAATGTTTTTCTAGTTTGTTTGGAAACAAGGGTTTAACGCAAAATAACAGCAGTTTTTTTGCCAAAAAGACGGTTTTTGAATACAATCAAGCAGATAACAAGAGAATGATACGGGATAACATCTCAGAAACCGGCAATGTGCCTGCAATCGGCAGGGAATGCCTTCTGAAACGGAAGTTTTTATAATGAATTTTTTACTCCGGCTCGCAGCAGTTTGGACTTCGGTCGCCATGCTCGCGAGCGTCAATTTTTCTTATGCCGATGATTTGGAAAACCTGATTACCACCCGTCAGCATGTTTTAAACCAATTCAACGACAACGCCAACGTTTACGGCAATACGCGTCAGGCAACCCCTGTCCACCCCGTCAATACACACCCCGCTTCAAGCAACAATACGCGCGCATCCTCAGGCAATGCAGACGAATTGATCGGCAGCGCCATGGGCTTGCTCGGCGTAGCCTACCGCTACGGCGGCACATCGGCCTCTACCGGCTTTGACTGTAGCGGCTTCATGCAACACATCTTTAAACGCGCCATGGGCGTAAACCTGCCGCGCACCTCTGCCGAACAGGCGCAAATGGGCGTTGCCGTGAGCCGTTCGGAATTGCAGCCGGGCGACATGGTCTTTTTCCGCACCATGGGGCGCGGCCGTATTTCCCACGTCGGCCTTTACATCGGCAACAACAATTTCATTCATGCGCCGAGAACAGGCAAACGTATCGAAATTACCAGCCTCGGCCACAAATATTGGAGCGCGAAATACGCCTTTGGCCGCCGCGTGAAGAAAAACGATCCATCCCGTTTCTTGAATTGAGGTACATGATGGCGATGCCGCAAATGCCCAAATGGTATGACGACGACGGTCAAATTGTTTCCTGCACCGAAAAAGTCAAAGTCATGACCGAAAACTTGAATGAACTGTACCAAATAGCGCAGGACGCATTTGAAGATGCGCTGCTGATGGGTTGTTCCGAAAAACAGTTGCGCGAATACTTCCGCGACTTAATGGCCGGACTGGAAAACCCTTATCAAAAAAACGGTTAATTATTCGACTCATACAAAAAAGGCCGTCTGAAAGTTTTTCAGACGGCCTTTTTTATCGGGCAGATCCCCTACCCTATTGCTAACACTCCACCACGCGCACGGATACCGGCACAGCTTTTTTCTGCAAGGTGATGGCCAGGCCTGCGAGTGAGGTTTCTTTGTAGGTTGCCTTCATATCGCGGCCGGTTTGCAGCATGGTTTGAATCACTTCATCAAGTGAGACTTTTTTGTCTGTACCATCTTCCAAAAGCGCGAGGGTGGCGAGCTTGAGGGCTTTTTCGGCGGCAATGCCGTTGCGCTCGATACAGGGGATTTGCACCAAGCCGCCGACAGGGTCGCAAGTCAGGCCCAAGTGGTGTTCCATGGCCATTTCGGCGGCGTTTTCCACTTGTTTCGGGGTACCGCCGATAACTTCGGCGTATGCGCCTGCCGCCATGGAGCACGCCACGCCGACTTCGCCTTGGCAGCCGACGTCCGCGCCGGAAATCGACGCGTTGGTTTTGTACAAAATGCCGATGGCGCCGGCAGTCAGCAGGAAATCTTCAACACGCGATTGGTTGGCGTGTGGATTAAATTTTCGGAAATAGTGCAAGACGGCAGGAATAATGCCTGCCGCGCCATTGGTAGGTGCGGTGACGACGCGGCCGCCGGCGGCATTTTCTTCGTTGACCGCCATGGCGTACACCATCGGCCAAAGTTGGGTATTGACGATTTCGCTCTCGCGCAGGACTTTGAGTTTGGCCGCCAACTGCGGCGCGCGGCGGCGTACGTTCAAGCCGCCCGGCAATTGTCCTTCCGCACCCAAACCGCGCTTGATGCAGTTTTCCATCACATCGGCCACGGCAGCCACACGGCGGCGAACTTCCGCTTCATCGCAATCTGCCAACGCTGCTTCATTGGCCAACACGACTTCGGAAATATTCAACTGGTTCAGACGGCATTGTGCCAGCAACTCGTCGCAGTTTTTGTATGGATACGGCACATCGGCATTTTCCTGCGCCTCTTGTGCAAACCCTTCGTCTGTTACGACAAAACCGCCGCCGACCGAATAATAAATCTGCTCTTTCAGCTTCTGGCCGTCTGAATTGTAGGCGATAAAGTTCAAACCGTTCGGATGTTTGGGCAACACTTTGTCGCCGCGGATATCCAAATCTTTTTCAGGGTTGAAGGCCATTTCACGGCCGTTGAGTTTTAAAACGTGTTGCGTGCGGATGAGTTCCAAGCGTTGGGGGATGTCTGCAAGCGGGATATTGTGCGGCAAACTGCCTTCCAAACCGAGCAATAATGCGTCGAATGTGCCGTGTCCGATGCCGGTCAAAGCAAGCGAGCCGTACACTTCAATGACAATGCGCGCCACTTGTGTATCTAAGTTTTCGGCATTCAGCAAATCAGCAAAAGCGGCCGCAGCCTTCATCGGGCCGACGGTGTGCGAGCTGGACGGGCCGATGCCGATTTTAAAAATATCAAAGATGCTGATCATAACTTTCCTATTATTGTGTGTGCGGGCTGTGTTTTTCAGACGGCCTTAAGGCCTAAAGAGGAATCTTGTGCGCTGCTTGCCAATGCAAGTACCAGATGTCCAACAGTCATCAAAGGATCGCCTGCTTCCGGCGAGGTGTATTTCAGCATCAGCGGTTTTTTACGCAAGGGTTCGTAACGGCTGACTTCACACTGTAAGGCCTCTAAACTTGTAGAACCGGCGCGGTATCTGTATGCCAACAGCCGTAAATCGTTCAAGTCCATCTTCATGCCGTTATCCAACAATTCGCGCAACTGGTTTTCCCAGGCAATATCATTGCTTCCGTCTTTAATGGCAATCAAGATGGACTTTTCGAGGATTTTTTTGATGTGCTGGTTCAAGGAGCGGATTGGGAAATGCCCCAGCCACAACAAATCGGTCTCTGCAAATTGTGCGGAAAACTGCTCGATAAACCAAGAATGTAAGCCTCGATAATCCGGCGAATGAAACAGGATTGATTTAACCTTGTTGCCATCTTTATCCAGCATGTAATGGCAGCCGATAATCACGCTGCAAGATTCGGCAGCCCATCTGGGAATAATGACTTTGGGGGTAAAGAGCGTTTCGAGGCGTTGCTCGGTAAATTGTGTGGTGAAATCGGGGTTGTATTGCAACGATGTCGGCAAATAGCCGCGCCAAAGGTACATGCCGATCCTGTTTTCGCCGATGACATCCAAAAGTTGTTCCAGCATGATACGGCTAGGACATGAAATAAATTCGTCCGCATCCAGCGGAAAAACGAAATCTATCGCTTCATCTTTTGCTACAAGCTGCTTCATCAGCTGGTTGACCAATTGTTCTTGATTGAACTTGAGCGCTTGATATTGATAGATAAATACCGGTAAACCTTCTTCTTTCAATTGAATCAGGATTTCCCTTGTGCCATCGCTGCTACTATGATCGATGATGTGCATTTCATCCATCAGCTCGAGATTATGACGGACAAACGATTCGATAACGTCGTTTTCGTTGCGCACCATACTGATGCTGATTAATTTTTTTCTCATAAATTACGCAATGTATTGAGATGTTCTAATATTTTTCAGACGGCCTCTATCCAACCGGCAATACGTTTTTCAACGGCTTCGGCATTCAGCCCCAAATCGGCTAAAAGTTTTTTCGGGTCGCCGTGTTCGGTAACTTTGTCTTCTACACCCAGAAGCAATACCGGTTTGCAAATGCCGTGTTTCGCCAACACTTCCAACACCGCACTGCCTGCGCCGCCTTGTTCGGCGTTTTCTTCGGCTGTAACGATGTAGTCATGGCTTCGGGCAAGGCTGACGATCAGCTCTTCATCTATCGGTTTGACAAAGCGCATATCGGCAACGGTCGCATTCAGCTTGTCGGCGGCTGTCAATGATGGGGCAACCATGCTGCCAAAGGCGATAACGGCAATTTTCTCGCCTTTGCGACGGATGATGCCTTTGCCGATTTCAACGGTTTCCAGGCCGTCTGAAACGGTTGCGCCCGTGCCTGTACCGCGCGGATAACGGACGGCGGACGGCGAGTTTGCCTGATAGCAGGTTGAGAGCAGCAGGCGGCATTCGTTTTCATCGCTCGGTGCGGCAATAATCATGTTTGGCACGCAACGCAAAAAGCTCAAGTCGTATAAACCGGCATGGGTCGGGCCGTCTGCACCGACAATACCGGCACGGTCGATAGCAAACAAAACAGGCAGGTTTTGCAAGGCAACATCATGTACCAACTGGTCGTAAGCGCGTTGCAGGAAAGTGGAGTAAATCGCCACGACAGGCTTAATGCCTTCGCATGCCAAACCGCCTGCAAAGGTAACGGCGTGTTGCTCGGCGATACCGACGTCGAAATAGCGGTCGGGGAATTGCTGTTCAAACTCAACCAAGCCGCTGCCCTCGCGCATGGCAGGCGTGATGGCAACCAAACGCTCGTCCGCCGCCGCTTGGTTGCACAGCCATTGGCCGAACACTTGCGTATAAGTCGGTTGGGCCGCGGCAGGTTTGACTTCCGGAACAGGCACTTCGCTCGGCAACTTGGCGACAGCGTGGTATTTGACAGGGTCGTTTTCGGCGAATTTGTAGCCGTTGCCTTTTTTGGTGATTACGTGCAACAACTGAGGGCCTTTGCGGCCGCGCAAGTCTTTTAATACATCAACCAGATTTTCAACGTTGTGGCCGTCCACAGGGCCGGTGTAACGGAAACCGAAGTTTTCAAACAAAGACAGCGACTGTTTAGCGTGTTCCGCTTCGCCTGCCAAGGTTTTGATTTTATTTTCGACTTTTTGGGCAAGCTCCATCGCGCCGGGCAATTTATCCAATACTTTGCTCGATTGGGCTTTGATGGTACTCAACAGTCCGTGCATATCACGCACGACGTTGCTGGCAAGGTATTTCGGCAGCGCGCCGACATTGGGGGAAATCGACATTTCGTTGTCGTTAAGGATAACCAGCAAATCGACATCCATATCGCCTGCGCAGTTCAGGGCTTCAAATGCCTGACCTGCCGTCATGGCTCCGTCGCCGATGATGGCGACGCTGCGGCGGTTGTTGCCCAACTGTTTGTCCGCAACGGCCATGCCCAATGCCGCGCCGATGGATGTGGAAGAATGCCCCACGCCGAACGCATCATATTCCGACTCGCTGCGTTTTGGGAACCCCGCCAAACCGCCGTATTGGCGCATGGTGTGCATTTGATTTTTGCGGCCGGTGAGGATTTTGTGCGGATAGCTTTGATGGCCGACATCCCAGACCAAATGGTCTTCGGGCGTGTCGTACACATAATGCAGCGCCACCGTCAGCTCGACCGCGCCCAAGTTACTGGCGAAATGGCCGCCCGTCTTACCGACGGAATCCAACAGAAATTCGCGCAATTCGGCGGCGACTTGCGGCAGCTGTTTTTTCTCCAGACGGCGCAAATCCTGAGGCGTATCGATAATATCGAGCAAAGGGCTTGGGTTCATGATTTTTGGCGGTGATTTTTTGTGTAACGGACGATTATATCAAGAGATTGCACAACTTGTTACAAATGCTTTCAGACGGCCCGAACCTTTATCCTTTATAATACTGCCAACTGAAAACACAAGGCCGTCTGAAATGATCCAAAACGCAAACAATCTCTGCTGGCTCGATATGGAAATGACCGGCCTCAATCCGGAACACGACCGCATCATCGAAGTCGCCATGATCATTACCGATTCCGATTTGAACGTACTGGCGCAATCGGACGTCTACGTCATCCATCAAAGCGACGAGTTGCTCGACGGCATGGACGAGTGGAACACCGCCACCCACGGCCGCACCGGCCTGACCCAACGCGTGCGCGAATCCAAACTGACCGAAGCCGAAGTCGAGCAAAACCTGTTGGATTTCATGTCCGCATGGATACCTGAGAAATCCACGCCCATGTGCGGCAACTCCATTCATCAAGACCGCCGCTTCATGGTCAAATACATGCCGCGTTTGGAAGCCTATTTCCACTACCGCAACTTAGACGTATCCACGCTGAAAGAATTGGCCAAACGCTGGAATCCGGCCGTCGCCAAAAGCGTGGTTAAACGCGGTTCGCACAAGGCATTGGACGACATCCTCGAAAGCATCGAAGAAATGCGCCATTATCGCGAGCATTTCCTCAAACTTCCTTCCGAACAATAATCCCAAGACCGTCAGAAACAGGTTTTACACCGTTCAGACGGCCTCATCGGCTTCCTTCATCTCATGAAAATCACCAAAATCTTTACCTTCGATTCCTCGCACATGCTCGACGGGCATGACGGCAAGTGCCAAAACCTGCACGGCCACACCTACAAACTCGAAATCACCGTCTCCGCACCCGTTATCCAAGGCGGCGCAAAAGACGGCATGGTGATGGACTTTACCGACCTGAAAGCCATCGTCAAACAACACATTACCGACCCGTTCGACCATGCCTTCATCTATCACGGCAACAACGAACGCGAAAGCCAAATCGCCGCGCTTTTGGAAGGCTGGAACATGAAAACCCTGCGCCTGCCCTGCCGCACCACCGCCGAAAACATGAGCGTAGAAATGTATGGCCGTCTGAAAAACGCCGGTGTCAAAGTGTGCAGCGTGAAATTATGGGAAACGCCGACTTCATGTGCGGAATATGAAGGGGAATAAACTGCTGTCCTGTATTTTTCAGACGGCCTGTTCCCATAAATACCTCATCCGCTAAACATCAAAAGGAATCTTTATGAAACTCCTCTCCACCCTCCTCGTTCTCTTCGTCGCTGTCGAACATTTCTACATCACCTGGCTCGAAATGACGCAAATCCCAAGCGAAAAAGCATCAGAACTGTTCAACATGCCTTACGAATTTATGGAACAAAAGCGCGTGCAAACCCTGTTTTCCAACCAAGGCCTGTACAACGGTTTCCTCGCTATCGGCTTGGTATGGGCGCGCTTTGCCGCACCTGACAACGCGGTTTACGGCGCGACCATCCTGTTCCTCGGCTTCGTCCTCATCGCCGCCGCATGGGGCGCGTTTTCATCCGGCAACAAAGGCATTTTGCTCAAACAAGGCTTGCCGGCATTTTTGGCCGCCGCAGCCGTCATTAACGCTTAAACACACCAGCCATTCTTTCCCCTCGAACTAACAGAAAGAATGGCTGCCTCAACCGATTTCTCAAAACGCTTCACCACAACAATTAAATCCCGCACATCCGACATTCATGACCATTCAAATCACACCAAACAATCCCCAATACCGCATTGTCGAAATCTTTGAAAGCCTGCAAGGCGAAGGCTGGAATACAGGCATGCCCGCCGTTTTCATCCGCTTGGGCAAATGCAATCTCGCGTGCAGCTGGTGCGATACCGACTACCTCAAATTCGGCATGATGAGCCTGTCCGATATTTTAGGCCGTCTGAAAACCTACACGGCGCGCAACATCATCATTACCGGCGGCGAACCCACCATCCAACCGCATTTGGATACCCTGCTCAATGCACTCAAAGCTGAAGGCTATTTTCTGTGTATCGAAACCAACGGCCTCAACCCCGCTCCGCCGCAAATCGACTACGTTGCCACCAGCCCTAAGGCCTGCTATGCCGCCAAATATGAATCTAGTTGCATCGAGAAAGCCAATGAAGTGCGCATTGTTGCCGACGGCGATGTCGTTGCGTTTTGCCAAGAGATGGAACGCAAAATCCGCGCCCAACATTACTACCTCTCGCCTTGCGAACAAGACGGTGTGATGAATATCTACGACACCATCCGCCAAATCGGCGTATTAAACAGCCGACCCGATACCCCCGTCCATTGGCAACTGAGCGTACAGACGCATAAATGGGCAGGAATAGAATAATTCGTTTGAAATCAATTAAAAACAAAACCTTTACAAAATATTGAATGTAAATACCATTCGATATCCGACTAAATGCACTACTGGCAATGCTCTCAGGCCGTCTGAAAACCCTATTTCAGACGGCCTTTTTTATTACAAACCTCTTGACCGATTACATAAGATTACGTAAAGTGTGCAACAGTTTTCATAAATTGGTAAAACCAATTTACCTGATAACTGGTTGCATCTAAAAAAAATAGCAATCCTTATTCGAAAAACATTAACTACTCAACACATCGCATCAAACCGCCATTGATTGACGGTTATGATGCTTGTTGCCCCGAGGATAATCCCATGGCTCTCTTTCTCAGTATTTTTCCCATCGTGCTGCTGATCTGGCTGATGGTTAAGAAAAACAGTATGCCGTCCTACGTCGCACTGCCGATTACCGCCGCGCTGATTTATGCCATCAAACTGTTTTATTTCGGCGACAACGCCATGTTGCTCAACGCAACAGCCGCGTCCGGCCTCGTCTCTACCCTGACCCCGATTACCGTGATTTTCGGTGCCATTATGTTTAACCGCATGATGGAAACCACCGGCTGTATCGACGTCATCCGCAAATGGCTGGCTACCATCAGCCCGAATCCGATTGCCCAGTTGATGATCATCGGCTGGTCTTTCGCCTTTATGATTGAAGGCGCATCCGGTTTTGGCACACCTGCCGCCATTGCCGCGCCAATCCTGATGAGCTTGGGCTTCAACCCGTTAAAAGTAGCCATCTTCACTTTGGTCATGAACTCCGTACCCGTATCCTTCGGTGCAGTTGGTACCCCGACTTGGTTCGGTTTCGCACCGTTGAACTTGAGTGCTGAAAACATCTTGGCTATCGGCAGACAAACCGGCGTGATGCACTTCTTCGCAGGTTTCGTGATCCCTGTTATCGGCTTGAGCTTCATCGTTCCTTGGGCTGAAATCCGCAAAAATTTGGGCTTCATCGGTATCGCCGTATTCTCCTGTACCCTTCCTTATGTTGCATTGGCAATGGTCAATGAAGAATTCCCATCACTCGTTGCCGGCGCAATCGGTCTGATGGTGTCCGTATTCGCAGCCAACCACGGCTGGGGCTTGAGCAAAGACCATCCGAAAGACCCGAATGCCGAAAAAGTACCTTTCGCCCAAGTTGCCAAAGCACTTGCCCCTCTGGGTATGCTGATCGGTATGCTGGTGGTTACCCGTATCAAACAGTTGGGCATCAAAGGCCTGCTGACCAGCAAAGAAGAATGGTTCAGCTTCCAACTGCCGTTTGATTTGTCCAAAATCACCGTCAGCGACTCCCTGACCATCACCTTCGGCAACATCTTCGGCCAAGGCGTCAACGCTTCCTACCAAACCCTCTACGTTCCGGCTTGGATTCCGTTTGTCTTCACCGTTTGGATTTGCATCCTGCTGTACAAAACCAAATTCAAAGATGCGTGGTCTTTCTACGCTGCAACCTTCAACCAAACCAAAAAACCTCTGCTTGCCCTGATGGGTGCGTTGATTATGGTCCAACTGATGATGGTTGGCGGCGACGACTCCATGGTGAAAATCATCGGTAAAGAATTTGCCAATATGGCCGGTGAACACTGGGTGTACTTCTCCCCATACCTGGGCGCAATCGGTGCATTCTTCTCTGGCTCCAACACTGTATCCAACCTGACCTTTGGCCCGATTCAACAACAAATCGCGCTTGATACCGGCCTGTCCGTTACCCTCATCCTCGCCCTGCAATCCGTCGGCGGCGCAATGGGCAACATGGTCTGCATCAACAACATCATCGCCGTGTGCAGCGTGTTGAACGTAAACAACGCCGAAGGTGCCATCATCAAGAAAACTGTCATCCCAATGACCATCTACGGCATCATCGCCGTGACTGTGGCTGCAATTTTCTTCTTGTAAACCGCTTCATATCAAAGGCCGTCTGAATATTCAGACGGCCTTTTTTGTATTCTTTCGCTATATTTCTTAAAGAATCATTAATGTATATATTCCGCAATAACCCCCATAACCACTTTGCAACACCAAATCACAAACAACTTTCTATTAATAAACAATCGGGTAACCATAAGTAAACACTGTTTTGCAATTTACCTAATTGCCACTACCGACAAAACGCCTAAAATACGCTTCATCTGCAAACGAAAACTCTTTCTCATTTTGCAAGATAACACACAACCCTCATATGGAGCTTAGATCATGAAATTACTTTCTGTTATCACTGCAGCCGCATTGGCTACTGTTTCCTTCTCCGCTGCCGCTGCACCTGCCGGCTTCGTTTCTTACAGTTGTGACGGTGGCAAATCACTGAACGTGATGTACGGCTTTGACCGTAGCGGCCGTGCCGTTACTGCCGACGTAAACGCCGGTGGCAAAAAAGCCTCTTTGGTTGTCGACAAAAAACGTTCTGACAGCACTGGCACTACTTTCACCAACCGTCGCGGCTATACAATGTCTGCCGGTTTCATCGACAAAAACACCCACACTACTTCTGAAGTAGTTGGCGTGAATGCCCCTAACGGCTCATTCCTGGTGAAAAACTGCGAACCACGTCCACGTTAATCCCAGTTTTCCTATTTAACCGAGTCATCCCGGTTTGATAGAAAGGCCGTCTGAAAAACAATTTTCAGACGGCCTTTTGATTCGAGCATATAAAAAAGAGCGTGTACCGTACACGCTCTTTTTGTTTGTTCACACACCAATTAAATACGCATCGGCATCACGATGTATTTGAAATTCGGATTATTCGGCACGGTAAACAGCGTTGAACGGTTGGCATCGCCGAAGGCAAGCTGCATATCGTCGGAGTGGATATTACGCAACACATCCATCAAGTAGCCGATATTGAAACCGACTTCGAGTTCTCCGCCTTGGTAAGCGATTTCCAGCTCTTCGCGCGCTTCTTCCTGCTCGTTGTTGCTACATACGACACTCAGCAAACCAGGCTGCAGGAACAGTCGCGCGCCGCGGAATTTTTCATTGGCAAGAATGGCGGCACGTTCAAGCGCACCCAAAAGCTGGGTACGGGATACAAGGAAAATTTTGTCGTTATCCAAAGGAATCACGCGGTTAAAGTCAGGGAACTTGCCGTCGATGACTTTGCTGACAATGGTTGTGCCATTGCATTGGAAGCGTACTTGATTGTCCAAAAGTTCAACGGTGATGGACTCGGACGGATTGCTCAACAGCTTGAAGAGTTCCAATACTGTTTTGCGCGGCAGGATCACTTCCGTTTTCGGCAGTTCTGCTTCAATTTGGCTGGCCGCATAAGCAAGGCGGTGGCCGTCGGTTGCAACAAGGCGCAGCTGGTTTCCTTCGACCTGCATCAGCAAGCCGTTGAGGTAATAGCGGATATCTTGAACCGCCATGCTGTATTGCACTTGAGAAAGCATGGTTTTGAAGGTTTCTTGAGTCAGCGCGAAAGTCGCGCTGACGTCGCTGCCGACGTTCATCAACGGAAAGTCTTCAGCAGGCAGGGTTTGCAGGGCAAAACGGGATTTTCCCGCGCGCAGAGTCAAACGGTTGTCCGCCCAATCCAGTGACACCAGCGCACTGTCAGGCAGGGCGCGCAGGATGTCTTGGAATTTTTTAGCGTTGGTCGTAATACGGAAATCACCTGCCTGACTTTCAGGGCCGGCGGTATTGATTTGGATTTCCAAGTCGGTTGCCAAAAGTTTGGTTTGTCCGTCTTTGCTTTCCAGCAACACATTGGACAAAATCGGCAGAGTATGGCGACGTTCGACAATACCGGTAACGGCTTGCAACGGCTTGAGCAGACTGTCACGATCGGCTTGTAAAATCAGCATGTTCCATTCCTTTGAATTTGAAATCGGTTGATTTGGGTATTTTAAAATATTTTTTGTTTTCAGACGGCCTCATATTGACATCAGGCCGTCTGAATATTGCATTAGGTCAGTTCTGAATCAAAATCAGCAGTTTTTCGTAGTCTTGCGCCAATTCGGGATCTTCTTCGCGCAATTTCGCCACCGCTTTGACACCGTGCATCACAGTCGTGTGGTCGCGGCCGCCAAAGGCATCACCGATAGAAGGCAGGCTGAGCGTGGTCAGCTCTTTGGTCAGGCTCATGGCAACTTGGCGCGGACGGGCAATGTTGCGCGTGCGTTTTTTGCCCAATATATCGCTGATTTTAATACGGTAGTATTTGGCTGTCGCATCGATGATGATGTCGGCGGTAATGACTTTGTGTTTCTCGGCAATAATATCCTGTAAAGCCGTACGCGCCAAATCCATGTCGATGACAGGACGGTTCATAAAACGGCTGCTGGCGCTGACGCGGTTGAACGCGCCTTCCAGCTCACGCACATTGGAGCGGATCAGATTGGCGATAAACAGAGCAGCTTCGTCTTCGATACTGATACCGGCCGCTTCTGCCTTTTTCTGCAAAATCGCCACACGCATTTCCAATTCGGGCGGTTCGAGTTCCAAAGTCAAACCCCATGAGAAACGGGACTTGAGACGGTCGTCCATTCCCTCAATTTTGGCAGGCAATACGTCGCACGTTAGGATCAATTGTTTTTTCTCGTTGTGGAAATGGTTGTACAGATAGAAAAATTCTTCCATCGTACGGTCTTTGCCTTTGATGAACTGAATATCGTCGATAATCAGCAGGTCATATTGTTTGTATTGTTGCTTGAACACATCATAAGTGTTGTTGCGCACAGCCTTCATAAAGCTGCGGATATAGTCGTCCGAGTGCATATAGCGCACTTTGGCATCAGGACGGTTTTTCAGCAATTCGTTGCCGATGGCTTGCACCAAGTGGGTTTTACCCAAACCGGTACTGCCGTATAAGAAAAACGGGTTGTAGCCCTGCCCCGGATTTTCAGCAATCGCCTGGGCGGCTGCGGCGGCAAGGCGGTTGCCCTTACCTTCCACCAAAGTTTCAAATGTATAGTCGCGCGACAGATTGGTCTGTTCGTAGCGCGCTTCTTCCGCATCGTGTTGTGCGTCGGTTTTGGCTTTGGCAACTACTTTAGACTCAGCCGGAGCAGCAGTTTGCACTTGAGGTTCATGCGGCAGGTTTTTCATTCGTTGCGCCAAAATCTCGGCAGCCGTCATAGCAGCGGCAGGTTTGGAAACCGTTTCAGACGGCTTATCTTTTTCCACTGCCACAGCAGTTTGCAAAGGCATTTGAACAGGCTCTACAAATTCTTCAACTTCAATGACTTCTTGCACTTGCACCGGTGCAACAGCCTGAGCCGCCATTTCATAATGCGCACCTACGCCCGGCTTAAACGCGAAAGCAGCCTGCTGGGGCACCAGCTCGGCACGCACTGCATCAATTTTGGCGGCAAACTGGCTTTTGAGCATATTGCAGGCAAATTGGTTTTTACCATACACCACCCATACGCCGTTTTCTTCACCCACGGTCAAAGGCGCAATCCATTGCGCAAACTGCCCGGCAGGCAACATTTCGTGAAGGCGGCGAAGGCACAGCGGCCAAAATTCAGCTAACGTCATGAGATTAAGCTCGGAAAATGGAAGATTTGGGAAATACAAGAAGGCAGAGCAGACAGGCAATCCGATAAAAAATCAAATTTTTACGACACTCCCGCTACTTTCAGACGGCCTTGCGCACAGAGAAAAGCAAGGTTGGGCGATTATACCCATTCCGCTCTTTTTTATCCACAACCGCCGCAAAATTTTATCCACAAATTCTATCAATGCATAAAACCCGTTGTCACACTTTAGCCAACGAAAAGTTTTTATATTGATTGACAAAAGCGGCAAATTGGAGTGTAATTCACGGTTTAATTATCTACCAATTTTTAGGAAACATCATGAAACGCACTTATCAACCTTCCGTTACCAAACGCAAACGCACCCACGGCTTCTTGGTTCGCTCCAAAACCCGCGGTGGTCGCGCAGTATTGGCTGCCCGTCGCGCCAAAGGCCGCAAACGCTTGGCTGTATAATTTTGAATTACGGCTTCTCGAAGCAGTATCGCTTATTAAAAACGGATGATTTTTCATCCGTTTTTGCGTTGAAAAACCGACGCAGCCGCGATTTGCTGCAAGTCTCCCAGTCTGCAGACAACGCGCTTGGCCATCCGCGCCTTGGTTTGGTCGTCAGCAAAAAGACCGCCAAACGCGCCCATGACCGCAATTATATGAAGCGCGTCATCCGTGACTGGTTCAGACTGAATCAACACCAGCTGCCGCCGCATGATTTTGTTGTGCGCGTGCGTCAGGCGTTTAATCGGGAAACCGCCCAGGAAGCCCGCAACCAACTTGCCCAGCTGATGAAAAAACGCCGATGAACACCCTGCTTTCCAAGCTCCTCCTTGCACTCATCCGCTTTTACCAATACTGCATCAGTCCCCTCATTCCGCCGCGCTGCCGATACACCCCGACCTGTTCACAATACGCAGTCGAAGCCGTCAAAAAATACGGCGCATTCAAAGGCGGATGGCTGGCCATCAAACGCATCGCACGATGCCACCCTTTCGGCGGACACGGACACGACCCTGTTCCATAATGCTGCTGTCAACCATTTAAAGAACACGATTTCCTTTAATTTCCCGTCGGTTTCTATATAATGCCGTCTGAAGCAGTTTTCATCTCGATTACCTATCCGTCAATTCCAGGAATCTCTTATGGATTTTAAAAGACTTGTGGCATTTTTTGCCATCTCGCTGGCAATCTTTGCCGGCTGGGAACATTTCTTCCCCAGCCCCAAACCCAATCCGGCGCAACAAGCCGCGCAACAGCAAACGGCCGCCGCTCCGGCAAAAGCCGCTGCCGAAGCCGCGCTTGCTCCAGCCACCCCTATTACCGTTACCACAGACACGGTTAAAGCCGTCATCGATGAGAAAAGCGGCGACCTGCGTCAACTGACCCTCTTGCAATACAAAGCAACCGGCGACGAACACAAACCTTTCGTCCTGTTTAACGACGGCAAAGAATACACCTACGTTGCCCAATCCGAGCTTTTGGACGCACAAGGCAACAACGTTCTGAAAGGTATCAGCTTTAGCGCTCCGCAAAAACAATACAATTTGGAAGGCGACAAAGTCGAAGTCCGCCTGAGCGCGCCTGAAACCAACGGCCTGAAAATCGACAAAGTTTATACTTTCACCAAAGGCAGCTACTTGGTTAACGTCCGTTTCGACATTACCAACAGCAAAGGCCAACCCGTCAACCTGAGCGCAGACTACCGCATCGTCCGCGACCACAGCGAACCCGAAGGCCAAGGCTACTTCACCCGCTCTTACGTCGGCCCGGTGGTTTACACCCCTGAAGGCGGCTTCCAAAAAGTCAGCTTCTCTGATTTGGACGACGATGCCAAATCCGGCAAATCCGAAGCCGAATACATCCGCAAAACCCCGACCGGCTGGCTCGGCATGATTGAACACCATTTCATGTCCACTTGGATTTTGCAGCCTAAAGACGGCCAAAGCGTTTGCGCCGCAGGCGACTGCCGTATCGACATCAAACGCCGCAACGACAACCTGTACAGCGCAAGCGTCAGCGTGCCTTTAGCCGCCATTCAAGCCGGTGCCAAAGCCGAAACCGCCATCAATCTGTATGCCGGCCCGCAAACCACTTCCGTTATCGCCAACATCGCCGACAAACTGCAACTGGCCAAAGACTACGGCAAAGTACACTGGTTCGCCTCCCCGCTCTTCTGGCTCTTGAACCAACTGCACAACATCATCGGCAACTGGGGCTGGGCAATCATCGTTTTGACCATCATCGTCAAAGCCGTGCTGTACCCATTGACCAACGCCTCTTACCGCTCTATGGCAAAAATGCGTGCCGCCGCACCTAAATTGCAAGCCATCAAAGAGAAATACGGCGATGACCGCATGGCACAACAACAAGCCATGATGCAGCTTTATAAAGACGAGAAAATCAATCCGCTGGGCGGCTGTCTGCCTATGCTGTTGCAAATCCCCGTCTTCATCGGCCTGTACTGGGCATTGTTCGCCTCCGTAGAATTGCGCCAAGCGCCTTGGTTGGGTTGGATTACCGACTTGAGCCGTCCGGATCCTTTCTACATCCTGCCTTTGATTATGGCGGCAACCATGTTTGCACAAACTTATCTGAATCCGCCGTCAACCGACCCTATGCAGGCGAAAATGATGAAAGTCATGCCTTTGATTTTCTCCATCATGTTCTTCTTTTTCCCTGCCGGTTTGGTTCTGTACTGGGTAGTCAACAACCTCTTGACCATCGCCCAACAATGGCACATCAACCGCAGCATCGAAAAACAACGCGCCCAAGGCGAAGTCGTTTCTTGATAAAAGCTTAGGCAACACAAAGGCCGTCTGTTGTTCAGACGGCCTTTTTTTATTTCCCCAAACAAATACAGTTTGAGATTGAACCCAATCCAGTTTTAAGCGGCATGCAACACAAAAATTGTCGGGCGTTTTTTCAAATTCGGCATTTCTTTTCTTTTCCGCCACTGCGAAATCGTCTGGCTGATGATTTCCTGTGTCGGCAAGGTTAAGTCCGTAGCCACGCATAATCGCGTTTCAGGATGCAGGTTTTCCACTGCATCAGCCAACAACGCATCGTTGCGATACGGCGTTTCGATAAACAGCTGCGTTTCATTCTGCTGGCGCGAACGTTGTTCCAAAGCCTTCAAACGCTGAATGCGCTCATTTTTTTCAGACGGCAGATAACCCTTAAACGCAAAGTTCTGACCATTCGCACCTGAAGCCATCAGCGCCAGCAGCAAACTGGACGGACCGACCAAAGGCCGTACTTCAAAACCGTGTTTATGCGCCAACGCCACCAAATTCGCACCCGGATCGGCAACAGCCGGACAACCCGCCTCGCTGACAATGCCCATACTGCGCCCCTCTTGCAAAGGTTTCAGCAATTCCGGCAAAGTCTTCAAATCTGTGTGTTCATTCAGCGTTTGCAGATTCAGTTCGCGGATAGACGTAGTCACGCCCAAATGTTTCAAATGCGCGCGCGCTTTTTTTTCCGCTTCCACGACAAAATCCGTCAGCCCGACAATCGCCTGTTGTTCATGCGGCAACAGGCATGGCGTATCAGGCGCACCCAAAGGGGTAGGAATCAAATACAAAATCGGTTTCATTCTTGCAACTCCAAAAAATCTCAGGCCGTCTGAACACATTCAGACGGCCTCAAACTATAAAACTTCCACACCTTCGTTTTTCAAAAAATCAATCAGACGGAAAATCGGAAGGCCGATCAAAGCATTAGGGTCCGTACTTTCAATCCGCTCCAACAAAGCGGCCCCCAAACCTTCGCTCTTCGCCGCACCGGCACAATAAACCGCATCCGGTTCGCGTTCCAAATATCGGCTGATTTGTTCATGCGACAACTGGCGCATGGTAACCACCGTATGATCGACATGATGCTGAACCTTATCCGTAGCAGTATTCAAAAGCACGATTGCACTGTAAAATTCAATCCGTTTTCCGCTTAAGTTTTCCAGCATCTGTTGTGCATTTGCGACGTTCATCGGCTTACCCAATTGACGTCCTTCGCACCATGCGACTTGGTCTGCGCCGATAATCAGCGCAGCAGGGAAAGCTGACGCCAATGAACGGGCTTTGCCTTTAGCCAAACGCAGCGCCGTTTCGCCCGCATGCTCGCCCGCAATAGGCGTTTCGTCAAAATCAGGCGATGCCGTCTGAAAATCGATACCCAAACGGCGAAGCTGTCCGCAGCGGAAAACCGAACTCGACCCTAAAACCAAAGGCAGTTTTACTTCCATATTTTTACTTAAAAACATTGACGTTAGACTGCCGAAATTATATCATACTCCGTTTATGTCATACCCTAATTTGATTGACCCAGAAGTTTTCGCCGCCGAAGGGCAGAATCTGCAAGGCAGTTTCCTGCTCGAAGAATTGGATGAACGAGTCAGTTCGCACGATTATCCGGCCGACAAACAGACGCGCGTGTCGTTTACGCTGCAAGGCGGCCGCGACCGGCTGCAACGTCTGTTTCTCGATTTGAACGTCAAAGCCGACATGCCCCTGATTTGCCAGCGTTGCATTACGCCCATGCCGTTTCTGCTCGATGAAACCAGCCGTATCGTCTTGTTTGCCGATGAAGAGAGTTTGGACGAAGCCATGCTTGCCGATGAAGAATTGGAAGGTATGCTGCTCGAAAAAGAGCTAGACGTACGAACTCTGGTCGAAGACCAAATCCTGATGTCGCTCCCTTTCTCCCCTCGACACGAAGACTGCGGCAACAATGGGACACTGGAAGAAGTCAATCGGGACAAACCAAACCCCTTCGCTGTTTTAGCAGGTTTGAAAAGCAGTTAATTAGGACACAGTTTATTTATTTAGGAGCTTGAAATGGCCGTTCAACAAAACAAAAAATCCCCTTCTAAACGCGGTATGCACCG
>CAUSHT010000009.1:0-19860 GCA_963531275.1 uncultured Neisseria sp. | reverse complement strand
TTTCGATTTTGAAGCCTTTGCGCTCGGCGTAGCGGCTGTACATGCGGAACAGCATGCCCGCCCAGTCTTCGGCTTCGGTACCGCCTGCGCCTGCGGTGATGTCGATAAAGCAGTTGTTCGGGTCGGCAGGCTGGTTGAACATTCGTTTGAATTCGAGGTCGGCCATTTGTTTTTCCAAACCGGCCACATCTTCCTGTACGGCGGCGAAACCTTCTTCGTCGTTTTCTTCGACGGCCATTTCAATCAGCATGCGGTTGTCTTCGATGCCTGTGGCGATGTTGTCGAGCGTCAACACGATGCCTTCGAGGATTTTGCGCTCTTTGCCGATTTCTTGGGCGCGTTTGGGGTCGTTCCAGAGTTCCGGGTCTTCGGAAAGGCCGATGACTTCTTCCAATCGGTCTTTTTTACCTTGATAGTCCATATAGACGCGGATGTCTTCGCTGCGCTTCTCCAAGTCGTTTAGGGTGTTATTAAGCTGGTTGATTACTTCGGCTTCCATGATTCTTGTGTTCTTTCAAAATTTTAGGGGCGTATTGTAAGGGATTTGCCTGTTTTTTTCCATGACCGGGCCGTCTGAAAATGTGCGGTTTGGATTTTCAGACGGCCTCGGTTTTGAATTTTTCCAACCAAAGCCGCCAGTCATTGTCTATCGGCGCTTGCACGGTCATCCGGCTGCCGTCTTCTATGCTTTGAAAACTGAGGCTTCGCGCGTGCAACATCAGGCGTTGCGTGCCGATATGTTCGGCAACGGCATGGTTTTGGCGCAAATCGCCGTAGTTGGTGTCGCCGACGATGGGGTGGAAAATGTGTTTCATATGGCGGCGGAGTTGGTGTTTGCGTCCGGTGTGCGGCGTAAGTTCTGCCCACGAATAACGCGAGGTCGGGTAACGCAGGGCGGATTGGAACGGCAACTCGGTTTGCGCCAGACAGCGGTAGGCGGTTTGCGCTTCCTGCAATGTGGCTTCGGTCTGCGCTTCGGCGATTTTGTCAGGCATATATTTGAGGGCGTAATCAATCAGGCCGTCTGAAGGCAGATGACCGCGAACAATCGCCCAATAGGTTTTTTCGATGGTTTTGTTTTCAAACTGCTGCGTCAATAATCGTGCGGCTTCCGTATCGAGGGCAAACAGCAAGACGCCGGAAGTCGGGCGGTCGAGGCGGTGGACGGGATAGACGTGTTGCCCGATTTGGTCGCGCAGGGTCTGCACGGCAAAACGGGTTTCGTGTTTGTCTAACCAGCTTCGGTGCACCAGCATTCCGGCAGGTTTGTTGACGGCGATGGTACGGCTGTCGCGGTGGATAATATCGAGCATGGCGGAGCAGTTGAATAAAAGCAGATATTGTAACGGGCTTTTGAAAATGTGGCAGGCACACTTGCCGCCAAAACCCGACTTTCAGACGGCCCGCCCCTTTCGGGTTACAATACGGCACATAAAAACACGAAGGAAAAGCCGTGAGCCTGCTCAAAAAACTGCCCAAACCCATGCTGCCCGACGAAACACGCCGCGATATTCAGGCGCGCGAGTCGTATCATGTATTAAAGATTATTTCCGAATTTGTCGAAGCCGGCGAAGAATTGCGCGCCATTCAGCCGGCCGTCAGCATTTACGGCAGCGCGCGCACGCCCGAAAACCATCCCGACTACGCATTCACATTGCGCTTGGCGCGCAAACTGTCAGATGCCGGATTTTCCGTCATTTCCGGCGGCGGGCCGGGCATTATGGAAGCGGCCAACAAAGGGGCGTTTGCAGGCGCAAGTCCGGCGGTGGGGCTGAATATCGTGTTGCCGCACGAACAAAAAGCCAATCCGTATCAGGATTTGTCGATTAAATTCCAACACTTCTTCCCGCGCAAAGTCATGTTCGTCAAACACGCCGTGGCGTATGTCGTCATGCCCGGCGGTTTCGGCACGTTGGACGAATTGTTTGAAAGCCTGACTTTAGTGCAAACCGGCAAAACGCCCGACCGCCCGATTATCTTAGTAGGCAAAGCCTTTTGGGCGGGACTGTTGGACTGGATACGCGAGCAGTTGCTGGGCAGAAACCTGATTTTGGAAGAGGATTTGAACCTGATCCGCGTCATCGACGACGAAGACGAAATTATCGAAGAAATCTTCGCCCATTACGAAAACCGCTTGGAAGACTTGTCCGAACACCAAAATGCTTGGTCACTGGGGCTGTAAAAAACTGAGGTTTCAACTGAAAAAGCAGTTATCCCACCTGCCCTTTGCTTCATGAATAAAGGCCGTCTGAAAATGTTTTCAGACGGCCTTTTATCTTCTTTCAAAGCGTTTAATTGTTTTCCCACTCGACATGCTCACTCAAGAAGCCGCCGCTTTGGTGTGCCCAAAGTTTGGCGTACAGGCCTTGTTTCTCGAGCAACTCGGTGTGGCTGCCTTCTTCGATGATGCGGCCTTTGTCCAAGACGATGAGGCGGTCCATCGCGGCGATGGTGGAGAGGCGGTGGGCGATGGCAATCACGGTTTTGCCTTCCATCATTTTGTCGAGGCTTTCTTGGATGGCGGCTTCGACTTCAGAGTCAAGCGCGCTGGTGGCTTCGTCAAGCAACAGAATCGGCGCGTCTTTGAGCATGACACGGGCGATGGCGATGCGTTGGCGCTGGCCACCGGAAAGTTTCACGCCGCGTTCGCCAACGTGCGCATCATAGCCGCGTCGGCCTTTGGCATCGCTTAAGTTAGGAATAAAACCGGCGGCCTCGGCGCGTTCGGTGGCGGAAATCATCTCGGCTTCGGTCGCATCGGGACGGCCGTAGATAATGTTGTCGCGGACGGAGCGGTGCAAGAGGGAGGTATCTTGCGTCACCAAACCGATTTGGGCGCGCAGACTTTCTTGGGTAACGCTGTCCACGCTTTGCCCGTCGATCGAAATCGTGCCGCTTTGCGGTTCGTAAAAGCGCAAGAGCAGGTTGACGATGGTGGATTTGCCTGCACCGCTGCGGCCGATCAAGCCGACTTTTTCGCCAGGTTTGATGTTCAGATTAAAGCCGTTGAGGAGCGGTTTGCCTGCTTCGTAGGAGAAATCGACGTGATCAAACTTGATTTCGCCCCGGGTGACTTTAAGCGGCAGGGCTTGCGGTTTGTCGAGGATGGTGTGGGGTTTGGACAGGGTGGCCATGCCGTCGTTGACGGTACCGATGTTTTCAAACAATCGGGCGGATTCCCACATGATGTATTGCGACAAACCGTTCACACGCAATGCCATGGCAGTGGCCGTGGCTACCGCGCCTACGCCGACTTGGCCGTGATACCAAAGCCAAATGCCCAAGGCGGTCGTGCCTACGGTCAGCGAGCTATTGACGATAAAACTGCAAGTATGCAGCAGCGTTGCCAAACGCATTTGGGCATGGACGGTTACCATAAACTCTTCCATCGACTGCTTGGCATAAGCGGCCTCGCGTGCGCCGTGGGAGAAGAGTTTGACGGTGGCGATATTGGAATAGGCGTCGGTAATGCGGCCGGTCATCAACGAGCGCGCATCAGCTTGGCGTGCAGCGGTTTTGCCGAGTTTGGGAATCAGGAAGCGCATAATCATCGCGAATCCAATCATCCAGCAGATAAACGGCACGATAAGCCAGGCATCGAATGAGGACAGAATCACGCCGGAAGTGATGAAGTACACCAACACATACACAACCATATCGGCGACGGTCATCACGACATCGCGCAGCGCCAGCGCGGTCTGCATGACTTTGGCGGACACGCGTCCTGCAAATTCATCCTGATAAAAGCCCAGGCTTTGACCCAGCATCAGGCGGTGGAAATTCCAGCGCAGGCGCATGGGGAACACGCCTTGCAGGGTTTGCAGGCGCACACTGGACGCGAAAAAGGTCCAAACGGCAAAAAATGCCACCATGGCCATCATGCCGATTAAAGCATGGCCTTTTTCAACAAAAAGCGTTTGCGGCGTATACGTGCCAAGCCAGTCGACCACCTTGCCCATAAATTGGAACATCAAGGCTTCCATGATGCCGACGCCGACCGTAAACACGGCCAACACAGCAATCCATTTGCGCACGCCTTCAATGTTGCTCCAAATAAACCGCCACAACCCTTTTTCTGGCGTTTTCGGAGCGGCTTCTGGATAAGGGTCGATGCGGGACTCGAACCATGAGAATATTTTTTTAATCATTGTTTTTACAAATGTGATAAGACGGTCAGGCCGTCTGAAAAGAAGTGTTCAAATACATTCAAGACTGTATTTTACGGGAAAAATCCAACTGATGACAGCGGATACCGTCAGTCCGATCAAACCAATCTATCGGCTTGACCATCTAAAAATCCCTTTGCTTTACATAAAACAAAGGCCGTCTGAAACTTTTCAGACGGCCTTTGCTGGATTTAGGTTGCCCTTAAAAATCACTCTTTACGTTGACGGCCCAAATCGGCAGCGGCAGTAAACAAAACGTCGGTGGAAGAGTTTAACGCAGTTTCTGCAGAGTCTTGAATCACGCCGATAATGAAGCCGACAGCAACCACCTGCATGGCCACATCGTTATCGATACCGAACAGGCTGCACGCCAAAGGAATCAGCAGCAATGAGCCGCCAGCCACACCGGATGCACCGCACGCGCTGACGGTAGCCACCAGGCTCAGCAGCAGGGCAGTGGCGAAGTCAACTGTAATGCCTTGCGTGTGCGCCGCAGCCATCGCCAAAACGGTAATGGTGATTGCCGCACCAGCCATATTGATGGTTGCACCCAATGGAATGGAGATAGAGTAAGTGTCTTCGTGCAGACCCAGTTTTTTCGCCAATGCCATGTTCACAGGGATGTTGGCGGCGGAAGAACGGGTGAAGAAGGCATACACGCCGCTTTCGCGCAGGCAGGTAAACACCAGCGGGAAAGGATTGCTGCGGATTTGCGTCCACACAATAATCGGATTGACCACCAACGCAATAAACAGCATACAGCCGAGCAATACGGCCAACAACTTCATATAACCGGCAAGCGCTTCAAAACCGGTTTCCGCAATGGTAGAAGACACCAAGCCGAAAATACCCAGAGGCGCAAAACGGATAATCCATTTCACAACCGTCGAAACGGTATCTGCCAAGTCGGCCGCCACTTGGCGGGTCGTATCCGAACCGTGATGGCGCAAAGCCGCACCCAATACCAAAGCCCAAGCCAAAATGCCGATATAGTTGGCATTGGCCAGCGCATTAATCGGGTTGGCCACCAAATTCATCAGCAGCGTTTTCAACACTTCGACAATGCCGGAAGGCGGCGCAACGGACACATCGCCCGCCGCACGCAGAATCAGCGTGGTCGGGAATGCCATACTGGCGACAACCGCCACCACAGCGGCTGCGAACGTACCAAAAATATACAAAATCAAAATCGGTTTGATGTGGGCCTGATTGCCTTTTTGGTGTTGCGCAATGGCGGCAGTCACCAAAACGAATACCAAAATCGGCGCGATAGCCTTAAGCGCACCGACAAACAGGCTGCCCAGCAGTCCTGCGCTGATACCGACTTGCGGCGAAACTGCGCCCACAAGAATACCTAAAACTAAGCCGATGGCGATTTGTACCACCAGGCTGACGCTGTTGATCGCGTTTAAAAGCGGATTGCCACTTGCCATATCCGTTCCTTCAATTTAAAGATATGTTAAAAAAGTCTTACATTCTAAAATAAAAAATCATTTGTCGGCGAGGTTTTCATGCACACCTCACAAAAACAGCATTAAAGTTTAGCATTTATGACACAGTTAGCACTTTATGCCAAAAATACAGCTAAACCCGCTCAAACCCTACTTTAAAGTATGCCCATACCGTTGCTTTACTTCTCTGTATCTTGCTTCCAGACGGCCTGAAATCTGAGCCATAAGGCCGAATACAAAGGCAACTTCATCAATCAAAATACAAAAACATAAATATTACAATCAGATAGAAACAAACCAAAATCCGCCCTTACGTCACATTTTGCAACATTATCGCGCTAAATTTCCGTTTATAACCATAGCCTGAAACCTTGCAGAAATAATGTTAAAATCCCCAAACTGAAGAATTGTCGCTGTCGAACACACATCATGACCAAACTGACCTACCCTGTTTTATTTGCATCATTGGCGCTCGCCTACGGACACGCGTTGGCAGTAGATACTTCCGTTCCCAAAGCGGAAGACTACGAGGCTGTTCCCGAATCCGAAATGCCCAAGCAACCCAAAGACGACCAAACAGGCAAACTCAAGCCCAAATTTCCCGTCAAAATCGACACCCAAGACAGCGAAATCAAAGAAATGCTTGAAGAATATCTGCCGCTGATTACCCAGCAGCAGGACGAAGAGCTGGACAAAGAGCAGGTCGGCTTCCTCGCCGAAGAGGCACCCGACAACGTCAAAACCATGCTCCGGACCAAAGGCTACTTCAACAGCAACGTCAATATTCAAGACCACGGCGAGAGCTATACTGTCAACGTCATCCCCGGCCCGCGCACCAAAGTCGACAACGTTAGCGTGGCCATCCTCGGCGACGTATTGAATGACGACAACTTGGCCGAGTACTACCAAAATGCGATGGAAAACTGGCAGCAGCCCGTTGGCGAAAACTTCGACCAAGACGGCTGGAGTGCAAGTAAAACCTCCGTACTCAGCGCGGTAACACGCAAAAAATATCCTTTGGCGAAACTCACCACCACCCAAGCCACCATCAATCCCAATACCCAAAAAGCTGATTTGAACGTCATCGTAGAGAGCAACCGCCCCATTTACTTTGGCGATTTCCAAATCACCGGCACACGCCGCTACCCTGAGAGCGTGGTTTCCGGCATGGCGCGCTTCCAACCCGGTTCGCCTTACGACTTGGACAAAATCCTCGACCTGCAACAGGCGCTCGAGCAAAACGGCCACTATTCCGGCGCATCCGTACAAGCTGACTTCGATCAACTGCAAGGCGACCGCGTTCCCGTCAAAATCAACGTGACCGAAGTCAAACGCCACAAACTGGAAACCGGTATCCGCTACGACTCCGAATACGGAATCGGCGGCCGCATCGCCTACGACTATTACAACCTCTTTAACAAGGGTTACATCGGTTCCATCGTTTGGGACATGGACAAATACGAAACCACGCTGGCCGCCGGTATCAGCCAACCGCGCAACAACCGCGGCAACTACTGGACCAGCAACGTTTCCTACAACCGCTCGACCACGCAAAACCTTGAAAAACGCGCCCTGAGTAGCGGTATTTGGTATGTCCGCGACCGCAACAATATCGATGCCCGCTTCGGCCTCGAATTCATTACCGAAGACCGCAAAGTCCCCGACACCAGCTACGATTTGGGCCGAAGCCATGCCACCATGCTGACCGCCTCATGGAAACGGCAAAGCATCGAAACCGAGCTGCATCCTCAAAACGGCTACTACCTCGACGGCAAAATCGGGGCAACTTTGGGCAAATTCCTCTCCTCCACCCAAATGGCACGCGCTACGGCACGCGCAGGCTATTTCTTCACGCCTGAAAACAAAAAACTCGGTACGTTCATCGTACGCGGACAGGCAGGCTACGTTTATGCCCGCGAAGGCGAAGAAGTGCCGTCCAGCCTGATGTTCCGTACCGGCGGCGCAACTTCCGTACGCGGTTACGAACTCGACAGCATCGGTTTGGCCGGCCCCAACGGCTCCGTCCTGCCGCAACGCGCCTTGGTGGTCGGCAGCCTCGAATATCAATTCCCGGTCACCAAAAGCTTCTCCGGCGCCATCTTCCACGATGTCGGCGATGCGACAAGCAACTTCAAACACATGACCTTAAAACACGGTACCGGCTTGGGCGTACGCTGGTTCAGCCCGGTTGCGCCGTTCTCCTTCGACATTGCCTACGGCCATCACGACAAGAAAATCCGCTGGCACATCAGCTTGGGCACAAGGTTTTAAAAAACATACTCACCATCCATTCTTTCAGACGGCCTCAGCCATTTCAGGCCGTCTGAACAACAGACAAACAGAAAAATATCATGACCGATACTGCAAACACTTCCACGCCGTCTGAACAACAGCCTGCCCCGCCAAAGCGCAAAAAACGCCTGTTGCGCGGCTTTGTCCTGTCCGCCTTGGGCGTATTGACCGTTTCCGCCGGCGCGATCGGCTGGCTGGTCGGTACGGAGTCGGGTTTGCGTTTCGGTTTGTACAAAATCCCGTCATGGTTCGGCGTCAAAATCTCCTCGGATACACTGAAAGGCACGCTGATTGAAGGTTTTGAAGGCGACAAATGGTTGATTGAAACAGAAGGTGCGGACATCAAAATCAGCAGCTTCCGCTTTGATTGGAAACCGTCCGAACTGACCCGTCCGTCCTTGCACATTACCGAAGTCGTGGCTGGCGACATCGCCATCGTGACCAAACGCACGCCGCCTAAAGAAGAAGAGCCATCAAAAGGCCTGCCCGACAGCATAGACCTGCCCGTTACCGCCTATCTCGACCGTTTGGAAACCGGCAAAATCAGCGTGGGCAAGCGTTTTGACAAGCAGACCGTCTATCTCGACCATCTGCACGCGGCCTATCATTACGACAAAAAAGAACACCGCCTCCACATCAAAACCGCCGATACGCCATGGAGCAGCTCGACAGGCGCGGTGGTGATCGGTTTGAACAAACCCTACGTCCTCAATACCGCCATCTACACCAAAGGCCAGCTTGAGGGCGAAACCCTACACGGCACGGTACGCCTGTGGGGCAGCCTGCAAGACGTGTCCACCGACCTGCTGCTCGATAGCGACAACGTTCATTTGTCGGCAAAATCCACCATTCACCCATTCGCCGACAGCCTCAATGAAACCATCGGCGAAATCCTGATTAAAGGTTCCAACATCAATCCGCAGGCCTTCCTGCCCAGCCTGCCCAAAGCACGCCTGAATTTCGACGCTACCACCATTCCGTCGTTTACCGACGGCGTTGCGTTGGAAGGCTCGATTGACTTGGAAAACGACCAAGCCGGTTTTGCCGATGAAAATCATATCCCCGTCAAACGCATCCTCGGCGAATTCATCGTCGACGACAAAGGCACGGTCATGATTGAAGACATCGGCGTCGGCCTGCTCAAAGACGGCAGCATCGATGTATCCGGTTCTATCGATACCGCCCAAGACCAGCTCAAACTCGCACTGGGCATCAACAATACCGGCGCAGACGACTTTGTCCGTCAAAACATCGCAGGCCGTCTGAACGGCAGTATCGATGTCAAAGGCGAAACCTCCTCTCCTGTCGTCAACTGGAATCTCGACAGCGGATTCGCGCGTACAGACGGCATGTTGTTTTTCCAAACCGACAAACAGCTCGGCCAGCGCACGCTCAAGCTCGACAAAGTCCGCCTGGTTCCGCAAAACGGCGGCGAACTCAACGCCAAAGGCTCGCTCGAACTCTTCAAAGACCGTAAACTGCAACTGGACATCGTCAGCAAAGCCTTCAACCCTGCGCGCATCGATCCGCAGCTCCCGCAAGGCAGCGTCAACGGCAACATCAACTTGACCGGCATACTGGCACAAGAAAAATTTGCCGGCAAAATGCAGTTCGCACCGAGTACGCTCAACGGCGTTCCGCTCAGCGGCAAAGCCGACGTCGCCTATGAAAACAAACACCTCTCGCGCGCCCTGACCGATCTGACCCTCGGCAGCAACATCGTCAAAACCAACGGCAGCTTCGGTAAAAAAGGTGACCGCCTCAACCTCAACATTACCGCCCCCGATTTGTCGCGTTTCGGCTTCGGCTTGGGCGGCCTGCTCAACGCGCGCGGCTACATCTCCGGCAGCTTTTCAGACGGCCTCAAAACCCTTGAAGCCGATTTGAACGGTGAAGCGCGCAACTTCAAAGTCGCCGATACCGTCAACATCCGCACCCTCGACTTCAAGCTTAAAGGTTCGCCAGATACCAACCGTCCGTTGAGTGCCGATATTAAAGGCGAACACATCGCCGTCTCCGGCGGCGCGGCCCTGATCGACAACGTCAACCTGCTCATCAGCGGCACAGGTTCGCACCACCACATCCGCGGCAACAGCAACATGGCGGTGGACAGCAAACGCTACAAGCTCGACCTCGACGCCACCGGCGGCCTCAACAAAGACCAAACCCAATGGAAAGGCACGGTCGACACGCTCGACATCAGCGGCGCGTTCAACCTCAAACTGCAAAACCGCCTCAACCTCGAAGCCGGCAGCGAACGCGTTTCCCTCAGCAGCGCGCGCTGGGCGGCCATGGGCGGCAACCTCAACCTGCAAAATTTCGTTTGGGACAAGAAAGCCGGCATTACCAGTAAAGGCAGCGCACAAAATCTGCACATTACCGAATTGCACAACTTCTACACTCCGCCCATCGAACACAACCTCGTCTTGGACGGCGACTGGGATTTGGCGTACAGTCAAAACGCGCGCGGCTTCCTCAACATCAGCCGACAAAGCGGCGACATCATCCTGCCGGGCAAAGATCCGAAAAACAAACAGTCTTTGGGGCTTTCCGCGCTCGCCCTGCGCACCCGTTTCCAAAACGGCCGCATCGACAGCACGCTGGAAGGCAACACCCGCTTCGGCAAAGTTGACGGCACCCTCGGCATCGCCCAGCAGTTCGGCAACAACATCAACAACGCCCCTGTCAGCGGCAAAGTCAATATCAGCGTTCCCGATTTGGGCTCGCTCAAATCCTTTATGCCGGCGACAGCCCAAGGCATTGCAGGCCGTCTGAACGCGACCGCCACCATCGGCGGCCGACTCGGTTCGCCTACCGTCAACAGCAACCTCGACCTCCAAACCAATTACGGCCGGGCCGATGGTACCGTCAACATCGGTCAGGGCACCAGCTTCGATACCGCCCCTCTGAGCGGCAAGCTCAACCTGAACGTTGCCAACCTCGAAGTCTTCCGCAACTTCCTGCCCGTTGGCCAGACCCTCAAAGGCCGTCTGAACGCCGCCGTCAACTTGGCAGGCCGTCTGAACGATCCGCAACTGAGCGGCCTGATTAACGGCGACAACCTCTATTACCGCCATCAAACCCAAGGCCTGATTCTCGACAACGGTGTATTGCGTTCACGCCTGCAGGGTCAAAAATGGGTGATCGACAGTCTCAAATTCCACCGCGGCGGCACGATTGAGCTCAAAGGCGCAGTCAACCTTGCCAACGCCAACCCCGATGTCGACGTGGACATCGTCTTCGACAAATACCGCACCCTCTCGCGTCCAAACCGCCAACTGCAGCTCTCCGGCGCGGCCAAAGTCCTCTACAATCCGGAAAAAGGCGTATCGCTCAACGGCACGCTCAACACCGACTACGGCAGGTTTGGTTCGCAAAAATCCTCCATGCCGACCCTCGATGACGACGTGGTTGTACTGGGCGAAACCAAAAAAGAAGCAACGGCCACCACGCCGATTAATCTGAACCTTGTCTTGAACATCAACGACAATGTCCGTTTTGTCGGCTACGGCGCAGACGTTACCATCGGCGGCAAACTGACCATCACGTCCCGCCCCGGCGAAGCCGTCCAAGGCGTCGGTACCGTGCGCGTTGTCAAAGGCCGCTACAAAGCCTACGGCCAAGACCTTGACATCACCAAAGGCTCGGTTTCCTTTGTCGGCCCTCTGACCGATCCGAACCTCAACATCCGTGCCGAACGCCGTCTCTCCCCGGTCGGCGCAGGTGTCGAAGTCCTCGGCAGCCTCAGCAATCCGCGCGTGACCTTGGTTGCCAAAGAAGCCATGAGCGAAAAAGACAAACTCTCCTGGCTCATCCTCAACCGTGCCAGCAGCGGCAGCGACGGCGACAACGCTACACTCTCCGCCGCCGCCAGCGCATTGCTTGCCGGCCAAGTCAACGACCGCATCGGCCTTGTCGATGATTTGGGCTTTACCAGCAAACGCAGCCGCAACGCCCAAACCGGCGAGCTCAACCCTGCCGAACAAGTCCTGACCGTCGGCAAACAGCTCACCAACAACCTCTACGTAGGTTACGAATATGGCATCTCCAGCGCCGAACAATCCGTCAAACTCGTGTACCAACTGACCCGCGCCATCCAAGCCATTGCCCGCATCGGCACACGCTCATCCGGCGGCGAATTGAAATACACCATCCGCTTTGACAACTGGTTCGGCAAAGACGAACCCGAGCCGGAAGAACAACACTAAAAGCCGTGAAAAAGGCCGTCTGAAATTCATCTTTCAGACGGCCTTTATCTTGTTCTACCGTATTAGAATCTTTCTCCCATGCCTCAAAAGATAAAGGCCAACGGCGCAAGTTTGAAAATAAAGGCAACTAAAAAAGTGAGCGGCCAGCCACGGCTTATTCAAGATTAGCGATAAATCAAGCGGACACAAAAAGGCCGTCTGAAACGGACAGGGGTAGGTTTCAGACGGCCTTTTTTGAATCATCGAAACATCTTATGCATGGCGTTGCTAATTAATGCGAGCTGTTTCTTATATTCGCGGCAACGGGGACAGAGCGACAGGTGCACGGCAAGGGCAATGCGGTTAAAAAGACTGAGACGCACTTGGTCTTGCTGTTTGGAAATCAGATCGGTTATTTTGCGGCATTTTTTCATGGCGTTTTCCTGTCAGGCATGGGAGAACCATTTGATTTGCAGGCACTGGCGCAAAGTTTCGCGCGCGCGGTGCATGATGGTGTGGTAGTTGGCATGGCTGATGCCGCATTGTTCGCGGATTTCATCGCTTGAAAAACCAAGAATCTCTTTCATGGTAAACACGCGGGCGGTGTTTTCCGGCAGGTGGTAGAGGCAGGTCTGCAAAACTTGATAGAACTCTTTATTGTTCAAACTGGCTTCGGGCGAGTCCCAACCCTGAGGTTGTCCTTCATCCGTCCAATGCCCGTCGGCGGCAAAATGTCCTTCAAAAGCTTCATCCAAGGCTTCCTCGTCGCGCGTGACGAAAACTTGGCGTTGCCGCCCGATTTGGCGCAGGCAGTCGGTAATTTTGTTTTTTAAGATTGCAAACAGCCAGCTACTCACTTGTGCATCTCCTTTGAAACCTTCGGCCGCGCGGTAGGCGGAAAGCATGGTTTCCTGCACAAGGTCTTCCGCCAAATCGGGGCGGTCGGGCAGCTGGATATGGGCAAAGCGCAGCAGCAGTTTGCGGGATTCGGCAAGCTCGGCATTGGTCAGTTCGGGTAGGGCCATAATGTATCAGTATGAAATGAATGATCAATATGCTTCTGATTTTACGCTGATACGGCAAGAGCATGCGATTGAATCTATAAACGATTTCAGTAGTATTTTTGTTTTACTGAAACCGACTGCGCCCGTTTCAGACGGCCTTGATTTATGCCGCAACCAAAATGCCTTGTTCCAGCCATTCTGTCCATTTTTGCCTTAATGTGTCCTGCCAAACGTTTTCAGACGGCATGAACTCTGCCAGCATGGTTTGCAGGCCGTTTAGGGAAGTGGGCGTCTCTGCCAGCGTTTCCAGCAATAATGCGTCGAAACCGTCGAGGGTTTGGTACATCACGTCGTCTTCCTTATCGCGCCACACCAAAACGGCGGTTTCCGCCTCATGCAATTCATCCGTCACGTCATACTGATAACGGCGCACAAAGGCGGCGGAAGAAAGGGTGTGCGCCAAATCATCTGAATCGGCGGACGAGGCTTGGCTGTCGGTTTGAGCGGTTTCGGCGAGCAGCTGGGTGTGTTCAAAGTCCATCAATGCCAAGAGGTCGTCTGAAAGCGGCAGGCTTTGGCAATATTGGAGAAACTCGCCGGGGATTTCTTGAAAATAGGGCGTTTGGGCGCGCGCGTCGCGGACGAAACCCTCTTTCAGACGGCCCCATTCTTCGCTATCAAAGTATTGCAGCGTTTCGGTATAGCAGCGGTCGATAAAGCTGTGAATATTGTTGCGTATCAGGCGGATATAGACATTCAACCGCTCTTGCGGCAATCCGTCTGCGGCTTTGCCTTCGCGTATGGCTTGGGCAAAGCGGTGTTGATATTGGGCGGAAGTTTCAGGCTGCACGGCGGTATTCCTTTCCGGCACGCGTTTGATAGTCGGCAATTTTGGCGACTTCGGCTTCGAGTTCGGCAAAAGGCGGAAAATTGAAATCGCGTTCCAACAGGGTGGGCGGAATCGTCGGCAGCTTGGCATAGGCCAGTTCGAGCAAATCCCAAACGGTCGGCAATACCGCCGCGCCGTGGGTATCAATTAAAAGCTCAGGGGTTTCGACATCGTGTCCGGCGATGTGGATGTAACACACGCGCCCTGCATCCACATTCTCTAAAAAGGCTTCAGGCGACAACAGGCCGTGGTTGACGGCGTTGACGTAAATATTGTTCACGTCCAAATGAATGCCGCAGTCGGCTTCACGGGCAACCGCGTTAAGGAACTCGACTTCGTTCATTTCGGCAAGCGGAGAATGCAGGTAGTAGGACGTGTTTTCTACGGCAATGCGGCAGCCCAACCGATCCTGCACTTCGCGGATACGCCGTGCGGTATGTTGCACCATCTCTTCAGTGAAAGGCAGCGGCAACAAATCGTAGAGATGACCGCCGTCGTGGCAGTAGCTCAAATGGTCGGAGAAAAACGTGCAGTCATAACGGCGCATCATTTCTTTGATGCCGTCTATCAAGTCGGTATCCAGCGGGGCTTGTCCGCCCAATGACATGGATAATCCGTGCAATGCCAGCGGCAGCCGCTCTGCCACGCGGTCAAACTGTTTGCGCGCCCTGCCGCCCATTTTCAGCCAATTTTCGGGGGCGGCTTCGATAAAGCGTATCGGGCTGTCGTCTGAAAGCGAGAGGAAGTCTTCCGCCAAGTCGCGGCGGTAGCCCAAGCCTGCGTGTTGAATCATGGTGATGTCCTGTTATGGTGCCGTATGAACGACAAAGTCGCATTTTCGTTTATAAAATGCGACTTTGTTAAAAGTGTGTTGCAGGATTATTTAGAACCGCATTTACCTTCGCCGCATTTGCCTTCTACTACTTTGGCAGCTTTGGCTTTAGATGCTTTGCCTTTTTTAGCGTGGGCTTTTTCCACGGTTGAACCGCATTTGCCTTCGCCACATTTGCCTTCGCTTGCTTTAGAAACAGCGCTTGCACCGCATGAACCTTCACTGGCTTTAACCGCACCGCAAGAGCCTTGAGCAGATTTTTGAACACCTGCTTTGCTGCTTAACGGTTTATCAGCGGCAACAACGCCGGCAGCCAGAGACAGGGACAGTGCACCGGCCAGAGCAGCAGCTACATTTTTTTTCATTTTAACTTCCTTTTTAAAATATGGGTTTAAATAAATCAAGGGATAATATCGGGCATTTAAAGTCGGCCCGCGACCGTGAATCCTTAAAGAAAATGCTTGATACGACAACAGCGTTTCCTCAGCAGGGCATCCAAAGACAGACCGCCTGCGCCCTGCAATAGGACAGGAAATAAAACCACCAAATAAATCAGTGCCATTTTATAACCGTTGTCGCACACATTGTACCCCAAGCCAGCATGTACCGCAGACCATGCGACAGCCGTTACGACCATCAATCCCAGTGCGGACAGCCGCGTTGCCAAGCCGATGATGAGCAGCGCAGGCAAAACCAGTTCCGCCCACATGGCCAGATTCCAGTTAACCGTATCCGACAACAAATTAAACGGAAAGGGAAATTGACTGTTGATATCTGCAAACCAGTTTTCCCCGTTCCATTTTTCCAGGCCGGACTCAAGAAATTCATACGCGGCAAAAAGCCTGAGCGTCAACAAGCCGAAAGCGGCCTGCCAAGAGGGGTTGGATGAGGTGTTCATTTATTTTCCTAATCGATGTGTGTGTCGAATGGGATGGGACAAAAAATCCATCGGCACCATCCCATCTTTCATGCCTGTTTAGACGTGACGGCCTCAAAAAACTGACACATTCAATACAAATATTTTCTTATTTATTGTTTTATAAAGATTAAAAATTCAAAAAGGCCGTCTGAAACACCATGTTTGATTGGGTTTCAGACGGCCTTTGACGATAATCGCAATCCATTAATCCGCTTGTTTGCACAATTCGACAATTTCCGCGCCGTATTTGTCGGTTTTCTCCTCATTCATGCCGTGGATTTCCGCCAACTCCGCCAAATCTTGCGGCCGTCGGGCGGCAATCGCGCGCAGGGTAACTTTGCTGCATATCTGATAGGCTTCGAGGCCTTCATGGCGGGCAGTATCGATGTTCCACTGAAGCAGACAGCGCATCAATCGGCGTTTGCGTTTATCCTCTTCGCTCAGGCCGTCTGAAAACGGGCGGCAGATGTTTAAAATGCCCTCTCCGTATTGCTCGATGCGTTTTTCGCCGAGTTTATACACGCCCAAAAGGTCGATGGGTTCGTCAGGCGTATTGGTCAGCAAATCGTCCATGCTTTCGTTGGAGAATACCGTACCCAGCGTTACTTGATCGGCACTTGCCTGCTGCTCGCGCCAAGTTTCCAAAGCCTGTTTTAAGGCCTGTTCGCGCTCGCCCAAGCTGTGGATAACTTGTGCACTGTCTGTGGAAACTGTACCGGCTTCGGCCGTTTCGCAAACGTCGAGTATTTCCAAACCGAATTTATTGATTTTCGCCTCGCCCAAGCCGTAGATTTGATGTAAATCTTCCAAACTTCGGGGCATTTTTTCGACAATATCGCGCAGGGTTTTGTCGCCGCAAACCACATAGGCCGGCACTTCCTCTGCCCGGGCGCGTTGTTGCCGCCATTGGCGCAATGCCTGCCACAAACGCTCTTCGCGCTCGGTGCGCAACCAATCGTCTTTCGGTTTTTGGGTGGCCGTTTTTTCTCGGCGCAGGGGGCGCAGCATGACTTTGGTTTCGCCCTTGAGGACTTTTTTTGCCGCTTCGGTCAGCTGCAGGGCTTGATGCTGCTCGACATTAACGGTGAGATAGCCCAAGCTGATGCACTGGCGGATGACGCTGCGCCATTCCTTGTCGGTCTGTTCGCTGCCGATGCCGAATGTGGATAACTTGTCATGGCCGTTGCGCTGTATCCAATCGTCGCTTTTGCCGCGCAAAAGATTGGTGATGTAACCGGCGGCAAAACGTTGTCCGGCGCGGTACACACAGCTGAGTAATTTTTGCACCAACACCGTGCCGTCAAACCGCACGGGCGGATGCAGGCAGTTGTCGCAATGGCCGCAGGGTTCGGATTCTTCGCCGAAATGTTTGAGCAGCAGTACGCGGCGGCAGGCGGCGGTTTCGCAGACGGAAAGCATGGCATCAAGTTTTTGCATTTCGATTTGCTTTTGCACTTCGTCGCTGTTGCCTTCGGCAATCCGTTCGCGCAGCAACACCCAATCGTTCAAGCCGTAACACAGCCAGCTCACGGCAGGCAGCCCGTCACGGCCGGCGCGCCCCGATTCCTGATAGAAATGTTCGACACTCTGGGGCATATCGAGATGGGCGACAAAACGCACGTCGGGTTTGTCTATGCCCATGCCGAACGCCACGGTCGCCACCACAATAATATTGTCTTCATGCGTAAAGCGGCGTTGGTTTTCCTCGCGCACGTCCATGCTCAAACCGGCATGATACGGAATCGCCTCCAATCCGTTTTCACACAAAAACTGCGCCACATCCTCGACTTTTTTGCGGCTTAAGCAATACACAATGCCGCTTTGCCCATGCATCTGCTTGCGGATGAAATCCAGCAATTGTTTTTTGCCATTATTTTTTTCGATAACCTGATAATAAATATTCGGACGGTCAAAGCTGGAAATAAATTCGGGCGCATCGTCCAAATGCAGATAATGCTTGATGTCGGCGCGCGTGGCCGCATCGGCGGTAGCGGTCAGGGCGATGCGCGGGACGTTCGGATAGCGTTCGGCAAGCATGCCGAGCTGTTGATATTCGGGGCGGAAATCGTGTCCCCATTGGCTGACGCAATGCGCCTCATCAATAGCAAACAGGCTGACGATTTGTTGGTCGAGAAAACGCAAAAAGCGGTCGGTAACCAAGCGTTCCGGCGCAACATAAAGCAGTTTCAGACGGCCTTGGGCAAGCTTGTCGGCAATCTCGCGCGCCTCATCTACCGATGTGCTGCTGTTGACTGCCGCCGCTTCAATCCCGGCCACATGCAGGCTGGCCACTTGGTCGTTCATTAGCGCAATCAGCGGCGATACGACAACCGCCACGCCTTCACGCATCAGCGCCGGAATCTGGTAACACAAAGACTTGCCCCCGCCCGTCGGCATCAGCACCATCAAACTCTCGCCGCCGGCCAAAGCATTGACGATAGCCTCCTGCTTGCCACGAAATTCGGGATAACCGAATACTTCGTGCAAAATCTGTTTGGCGGTCGGCTGAGGCATAATGGTTCCGTAGAATAGGGGAAAGCGTTATTTTAACGGTTTTGCACCCGCGTATGTGCGGAACATTTTACCGCCGTTTTTTCAGACGGCCTGAAATTCAACTCTATTAAACTTGTTTAATTTTAAATAAATATTTGTTTTATTTTGAACGAAACGCATGAAGGCCATCTGAATCCTACTCTTCGGATTTCAGACGGCCTTTCAAAGATAAAATCTTTAGGCTTTTTTGACGAACTCAGATTTCAAGTTCATCGCGCTACCATCGATTTTGCAACCGATATTGTGGTCGCCCTCTTGTAAGCGGATGCCTTTGACTTTGGTGCCTTGCTTGATGACCATAGAGCTGCCTTTTACTTTCAAATCTTTAATCAAAACAACCGTATCGCCATCTTGCAAGACCGCGCCGTTGGCATCTTTGACTTCCAAGGCATCATCACTTGCAGCCGCAGCATCGGCCTCGTTCCACTCATGGGCGCACTCAGGGCAAACGTATTGAGCGCCGTCTTCGTAAGTGTATTCGGAGTGGCATTTCGGGCAGGGAGGTAGGGACATGAGGTTTCCTTATAAATATGATAAAAGAAGCGTAAAACGCAAATAATACAATGTCTAAATTATTGATTCGCCTTGCTGCCGCCTACGCCGTAAACGGCATTCCACGCCGCGTCCAACATCTGGCCGGCTTGTTGCAGCTTGGCATTTTGCTGCTCTTTCTGAGCCAAGGCCGTCTGAATTTCGCCTTTCAAACGGTCAATATCGGATTGCGCAGCCTGCAAACGGCGCTGCGCGCTTTCCAAATCGCTTTGCAGGGAAATGATTTTGCTGTCGTTGCTGTTTTGCTCATGCAAAGCGGCACGGTAAACCGATTGGACGGACAGCAAACGGTCTTCTGCCTCACCGGCATACGCCGCGGCGGCGGATAACATCATCAGGGCAAGTAAGGTTTTTTTCATGGGTTTTCCTTTAAAGTTGTTTGATTTGTAAAGTAAAGCGCAGAGCCGATTTTTCAGCTGCCAGGTTTACATAATAGGCTTATTGGTCTTTGTTCTTAATGGCTTATTTTATCCAATCCGGACATTCAGGCTGCTGATAAAAGTTAATCCAATCATCTGTTTCGACAGGCAGGCATTATTTTCTCATATTCTCCGCCTGATTCCATTATTTTCTGGTTTTATGATAAAAGGCCGTCTGAAAACTTCAGCATCCCCAGTTTTCAGACGGCCTTTTTAAATTTCAAAACGATTACTTTGCCTCCCCTCAAAAAACTTTCCTGTATTTTTTAAATTACAGTCATATTTAGATATGTAAATATGATTTATTTATTGTAAGATTTACCCTTTAGTCATGCCGGAGCATATGGTGTTGCGGCTGTCTACATCTTTTTTAATTCTTTTTTATGAGAACCCTATGATGAAAAGCAACCGTCTCGCCTACGCTGTTTTGGCTGCCCTCTTATCTATCCAAACCTTACCCGCATCTGCGGCCAAGGCTGACACTGCTTCTGCCGTTGAGGCATCTGAGCAAGAAGCGCAACAAGCTCCGGATTCTGCCACAAACTATGTTGACGACCAGATCGTCCAAGGCCCGGCAACCGTTGATTTGGGCAATC
>CAUSHT010000008.1:0-20508 GCA_963531275.1 uncultured Neisseria sp. | reverse complement strand
CAGTCGAGGTGGTGGTTTTGGATAGACATTTTTTCTCTCTTTGCAACCTTGGCGACAGTCGATACTTTAGTGAGGCCGCCTGAAAAAGGGAAAGAATGGTTTGTTTGTTACAAAGATGTTTTTGTTATATTGCCCGAGTGTGTTTTCAGACGGCCTTTGCGCTTTAACTTATTTTTAACCCGATTTCTCTGACGAAGCGCCTGTCTTCGCGTACACTTTGGTCTTTTATAAATGAGAATGGTTTATGTATCACGGCGAGAGATTTAATGCGTACAGCCATTTGGCCGGTTTCTTATTGGCAGTGGCGGCGTTGGTGCTGATGCTGGTGAAAGCGGTGGAATCGGCGGACGGCTATCGGATTGCCGGTGCACTGACTTACGGAATCTGCCTGTTGCTTCTGTATCTGGGTTCAACCTTATACCACAGTATTCCGCAGCCGAAGGCCAAGGCGATTTTGCAAAAGGTTGATCATTGCATGATTTATCTTTTGATTGCAGGCAGTTATACGCCGTTTACGCTGATTACCCTGCAGGGCGGCTGGGGCTGGTCGCTTTTCGGCGTGTCGTGGGGGCTGGCTTTGCTGGGCATTGTTCAGGAGCTGACGATCGGGCGCAAAAGCGAGAAGCGGCTGCTGTCGATGGTGATTTACGTGCTGATGGGCTGGCTGATTGTGGTGGCGGTATGGCCGCTGATAAAATCGCTTTCGGCGGGCGGATTATTTTGGCTGGTGTTGGGCGGCGTGTTGTATAGCGCGGGGATTTACTGGTTTATCAACGATACGAAAATCCGCCACGGCCACGGTATCTGGCACTTGTTTGTCTTGGCAGGCAGTTTGACGCAATTTATCAGCATTTATTTTTATGTCTTGTAGATTCAGACGGCCTGAAATAAAAAACCTCTCAGTTTGACTGAGAGGTTTTTGTTTGTCGTTAATCAGGGTTTTTGTCGTGGAATTCGTGGAATTCATAGTTGTAGGTCAGCTCTTTGCCGGCTTTGGTTTGTGCCAGATAATCGTCGTAAACCGCACGGATTTCCTTACGCAGCAGGAAGAGGGCGATTAAGTTCGGCAAGACCATAAAGCCGTTGAACATATCGGACATACTCCAAACCAAATCCACTTTGCCCAATGTACCCAATACGATGGCCACCAAAACCAGTGTACGGTAGATGCCCAAGTGTTTGCCGCGGAACAGGAAGCGGATATTGGATTCGCCGAAGTAGTACCAGCCGATGATGGTGGTAAAGGCGAAGAAGGTCAGACAGACGGCGAGCAGTTGCGAACCGAAACCCGGGAAGGCTTTGTTAAACGCCAGTTGGGTAACCGCAGCGCCGGTTTCGCCGGACAGATTGGCATCGGTCAGCAGGATAATCAGCGCGGTTGCCGTGCAGACCATCAGCGTATCGATAAAGATACCGATAAACGCAGCCATACCTTGTTGCACGGGATGTTTGACATTGGCGGTCGCATGAGCGTGCGGGGTCGAACCCATACCGGCTTCGTTAGAAAATAGGCCGCGTGCCACACCGAAGCGGACGGCCTCGCGCATACCGATACCGGCCGCACCACCTAATACCGCTTCAGGATTAAAGGCGGCAACAAAAATATGACTGAACATCGGAATGATGTGGTCGGAGAATTTGAACAAAATAATCACGGCACACAAGATGTAAATCACCGCCATAAACGGCACGACAAATTGTGCGATACCGGCAATGCGGTTGATGCCGCCGATGATAATCAGGCCGGCAAGTACGGCCACGGCAATACCGACCGCCATCGGCGGAATATTAAAAGCCAAATTCATGGCCGAGGCGATGGAGTTGGATTGGGTCGCGTTGCCGATGAAACCCAGCGCGATAATCAAGGCGATGGAGAAAAAGCCGGACAGGAAACGCGCCGCGCCACGGCCGATTTTCGGCGTCAGGCCGTGCGTGATGTAAAACGCAGGGCCGCCGATGTATTTGCCGTGGCTGACCACGCGGTATTTTTGCGCCAAAACAGCTTCTGCAAAAATGGTAGACATGCCCAAAATGGCAGACAGCCACATCCAAAAAATGGCACCCGGGCCGCCGGCGGTAATCGCAGTGGCGACACCGGCAACGTTACCGGTACCGATTTGCGCGGAAATCGCCACGGCAAGCGCTTGGAATTGAGACAGGGATTTGCCTTCGTGGTCTTTGTCTTTTTTACTGAACAAGCCGCCGAAAACGGATTTGAAACCTGTTCCTAATTTGGTAATTTGAGGTGCGCCCAAGTACAGGGTAAAAAACAGGCCGATGCCGATTAAGGCATAAATCAGCAGGTAGTCCCAAAGAACCAGATTGACTGCACCCACCAGAGCAGACAATATTTCTTCCATAATATAACCTTTAAGAAAAACAAATAAAAAGAAAATGATACAGGCAACTACTCCCGTTCATTTTCGCGGTTGGCAACAAGGGCGAGCAGGCCGTTTTGCCGTTTAATACCGGTTAAGTTGTCAACAATCCTGACCGATTTTGTCATCATACCGTAAACCTTCGTGAATTAAAACGAAAAACTGACAAAGGTTTGCCGTAAATATGCATCTTTAAAAAAGATTCTTTGTTTTTCAGACGGCCTGTTTTTGCAAATATTCGGGTCGTCTGAATATTTTGGGTAAAGGCAACTTATGATAAAATGCACGCCTTACAAATAAAGCACATCCCGCCTCAGCGCGTGAAAAAACGAAAGGAATCAATATGGCAGGCCATAGTAAGTGGGCAAATATCCAACACAAAAAAGCCCGACAAGATGCCAAACGCGGCAAAATCTTCACCCGTCTGATTAAAGAAATTACCGTTGCTGCCCGCATGGGCGGCGGCGACCCCGGCGCAAACCCACGCCTGCGCCTGGCTTTGGAAAAAGCCGCCGAAAACAATATGCCTAAAGACAACGTGCAACGTGCCATCGATAAAGGTACGGGCAATCTGGAAGGTGTGGAATACATCGAGTTGCGTTACGAAGGCTACGGCATTGGCGGCGCGGCTTTGATGGTGGACTGTCTGACCGACAACAAAACCCGTACCGTTGCCGACGTGCGCCATGCGTTCACTAAAAACGGCGGTAACTTGGGTACCGACGGCTGCGTAGCGTTCAACTTCGTTCATCAAGGCTATTTGGTGTTTGAACCGGGCGTTGACGAAGATGCGCTGATGGAAGCAGCTTTGGAAGCCGGTGCGGAAGACGTCATCACCAACGACGACGGTTCCATCGAGGTAGTTACCGCGCCGAACGACTGGGCCGGTGTGAAAGCAGCATTGGAAGCCGCAGGCTACAAATCTGTTGACGGCGACGTTACCATGCGCGCCCAAAACGAAACCGAGTTGAGCGGCGAAGATGCGGTTAAGATGCAAAAACTGATTGACGCATTGGAAGATTTGGACGACGTACAAGACGTTTACACTTCTGCCGTGTTGAATCTGGACTAAACAGTTTAAAGAACAAAAGGCCGTCTGAAATTTCAGACGGCCTTTTTATATCGAAACCAATCAGATTTTTCTGGTTTTCAACCAAGCCCAAAGCAGCAGTAATACCACGAAGCTGAAATACAAAATACTCCACACCGGCAGGGCGACGCCGAATAGATAGTCCGGCTCGGCGCAGTTGCCAAAGCCGCGGACGATGGGTTCAAACCAATCGAAAAAAGGCCAGTCACGCAGGCGGAAGGTCCAAGGTGCACCGCAAGAAGGGGCGGTGCCGGGCGGCAGGCTTTGCAACCAAATTTGATAGGCGGCGACACCGGCGCCGTAAACGGCCGGAGCAGCAATCAATAATGCCGAGAGCGAACGGGCAAATTTGGAAGACTGCGAGCTGAACGCCGTAATAATGGCCAACAGCCCGACAGCCAATACGCACAAGCGTTGTAGGATGCACAATACGCACGGGTTCATGCCCAAAACGTATTGGGAAATAAAGGAGCCGCAGGCGGCAAATATGGAGAGGACGACTAAAAATAAAACAGTCTTGCGGAAAAAGTTCATCACATAAAACCTTTCAGACGGCCTGGACGTAAAACAGCCGATAAATAATATTTACTTTAACACAAAACGCATATGCTTTTTTTGGTTTGACGGTTTTTTGCGTATGTTTGTTGATATTGCGTAACGATATACATAGAAACAAAATGTGTCGTACAGAAAAGGCCGTCTGAAATGTTCAGACGGCCTTTAGGGGAGAGACGTTTTATTTTTTCCCGTGAGATTTTTTGACATCTGCTTCAGTAATCGTACCGCCGCCATTATTAAAGGCGTTCATGATGTAAGTGGCAACGGCGGCAACATCGGCATCATTGATGGCGGTAGAAGGCATGAAGCCGTTGTAAGGTTTGCCGTTCACTTTAATCGGGCCGTTGATGCCTTTGGTCATGCTTTGCAACAGGACTTGCGGTTTTTTGTTGATATAGTCGGACTGGAACAGTGGCGGGAACATGGCGCCCCGACCTTCGCCTTTTTTACCGTGGCAGGCAGCGCAGTTGGTTTCGTAAATTTTTTGTCCTTTGCTCATCAGAGCGGCATCAGCGGCAAAAGCAGTTGGGAGGCTGAGTGCGGTCAGAAGGAGCAGGATAGGGCGGAGTGCAGTCATGATGTGTTCCTTTTTGAGTGGTATTTTTTGATGGCCACACGCTTGGTTTGCGTTTTAATAGTTTGATGATAACGCTAAAGGCCGTCTGAAAGTGAATTTTTCAGACGGCCTTTGGTTTAGGTCAAATCCAGCCTTGCAGATTGACCCGACTTAATTGTGCAAGTGCGGCAATCCAGTCGGCGGAATCGTTGAGGCAGGGGATGTAACGGTATTCTTTGCCGCCGGCGGCGTGGAATTGTTCGCGCCCCATAATGGCGATTTCTTCCATGGTTTCGAGGCAGTCGGCCAGGAAGCCGGGGCAGAATACGTCGAGTTTGGTTGTGCCTTGTTTCGGCAGCTGATCAAACAGGGCTTGCGTGCTGGGCTTGATCCATTGGGATTTGCCAAACTGGCTTTGGAAAGAAACGATGTATTCTTGTTCGGACAAGCCCAATGCCTGTGCCAACAGCTTGGCGGTATGGTGGCACTCGTCAGGATAGGGGTCGCCGTTGTCGTGATGCTTTTGCGGAATGCCGTGGAAACTCAACATCAGTTTTTCGCCGCGTCCGTTTTGGGCCCAATAGGCTTCAATATGCTGCTTCATGGCTTGAATATAGGCGGTATCGTCGTAATAACGGGAGACAGTGCGGACGCTCATTTGGTTGCGTTGCAGCAATAACTCTTGAAACACTTTGTCCAAAGCCGCGCCGGTAGAAGAGCCGGCATATTGCGGATAGAGTGGGATGACCAGCAATTTGCCCACGCCTTGGGCTTTGAGTTCCGCCAAAACGTCGGCAACGCTTGGATTGCCGTAAGTCATGGCATGACGGACGATGACATCGGGCAAATGTTTGGACAGGGCTTCTGCTTGGCGGTGTGTGTAAACCTCAAGCGGCGAACCTTCTTTAAACCAAACTTTTTCATAGGCATGCGCGCTTTTTTTCGGGCGAAAAGTCAATACCAAGCCGCGCAATATCGGTTGCCATAAGAGCTTGGGCAGTTCGACAACGCGTTGATCGGACAGAAATTCTTTCAAGTAAGGCTTGACTGCGGTAGCAGTGGGTGCATCGGGCGTGCCGAGGTTGAGCAGCAGGACGGCGGTGCGGTTTTGTGCGGTGTAGGCTAAGGGCGGTTCGGTATGGAAACGGGACATGATTGTGCTTTATTAATGAAGAATATTGAGGCTGTCTGAAAAGCAGTTTAAAGTTAAAACCTGATTTCAGACGGCCTTTAAAAGGATTAATCCACACCGCGGGCGCGGTTTTCATGGAATTGCGCCTGCCAATCGGCAAATTTGCCTTGTTCGATGGCTTCGCGCATTTCTGCCATGATGACTTGGTAGAAGTGCAGATTATGGATGGTGTTGAGCTGTGCGCCCAAGATTTCGCCGACACGGTGCAGATGGTGCAGGTAGGAGCGGCTGAAATTCTGACAGGCGTAGCAGGTGCAGCTTTCGTCAATCGGACGCTTGTCGAGTTTGTGTTTGGCGTTTTTGATTTTCAAATCGCCAAAACGGGTAAACAGCCAGCCGTTACGCGCATTGCGGGTAGGCATAACGCAGTCGAACATATCCACGCCGTGTGCCACGCCGTACACCAAGTCTTCAGGCGTGCCGACGCCCATCAAATAATGTGGCTTGTGTTCCGGCAGGATAGGGCCGACAGCGCGCAACATGCGGTACATTTCGGGCTTGGGTTCGCCAACGGACAAGCCGCCGATGGCCAAGCCGGGGAAGTCGAGCTCTTCCAAACCTTTCAGCGATTCTTCGCGCAAATCTTCATACATCGCGCCTTGTACAATGCCAAACAGCGCATTTGGGTTTTTCAAGTCTTCAAAAGCCTTTTTACTGCGTTCCGCCCAGCGCAGGCTCATTTGCAGCGATTTTTGCGCTTGGCTGTGCGTTGCTTCGCCAGGGGTGCATTCGTCTAACTGCATCACAATGTCGGAATTCAACACGGTTTGGATTTTCATCGACACTTCGGGCGAGAGGAACAGTTTGTCGCCATTGATCGGGCTTTGGAATGTACAGCCTTCTTCGGTCAGCTTGCGCATGTCGGACAACGAAAATACTTGAAAACCGCCCGAGTCGGTCAAAATCGGCTTATCCCAGCCAATAAATTCGTGTAGGCCGCCGAATTGTTCGATGACTTCTAAACCGGGGCGCAGCCACAGATGGTAAGTGTTGCCTAAGATGATTTGTGCTTTGATGTCATGCAGGTTTTGCGGGTTCATTGCTTTGACCGAACCGTAAGTGCCGACAGGCATAAATACCGGCGTTTCGATTTTGCCGTGGTTCAGTTCCAAAGTGCCGCGTCGGGCATGACCGTCTTTTTTGTGTAAGGTAAATTTGAGCATAGTAATAATAGATTGGACGTTCGCGTGTGTGCGAAATGAAAGGGCAGATTATAAAGGATTTTTCGTTGGTTGACGGCTGGATTTTATCTTTGTCAAAACAATGCTTCAGACGGCCTGAATGATGGAGGAAATAAAAAATGAGGTATAAATCAAACAAAAATATTCAGGCCGTCTGAAAAGTATTTACAGATGCTTGCAAAAGGGAACACGCTTCGTTACAATAAGCGACTTAGATGAAGGCACATAGCTCAGTTGGTTAGAGCACCACCTTGACATGGTGGGGGTCGTTGGTTCGAGTCCAATTGTGCCTACCAAATTTCCATAACGGCTTTATGCCGTTATTTTTTAATGTTTTGGAGCTTTCTGATGTTGAACATTACCTTGCCGGACGGTTCGGTCCGCCAATATGAATCACCCGTTACCGTGGCGCAAATTGCAGCGTCTATCGGTGCAGGTTTGGCAAAGGCAACGGTAGCAGGCAAGGTTAACGGTAAATTGGTGGATGCTTGCGATCCGATTACCGAAGATGCCCACGTTCAAATCATTACGCCCAAAGACAAAGAAGGCGTGGAAATTATCCGCCACTCCTGCGCGCACTTGGTCGGTCATGCGGTCAAGCAGCTCTACCCTGATGCCAAAATGGTTATCGGCCCGGTGATTGAAGACGGGTTCTATTACGATATTGCAACTGAAAAACCATTTACGCCTGATGATGTAGCCGCCATCGAAGCGCGCATGAAAGAGTTGATTGCACAAGACTACGACGTCGTTAAAGTGATGACGCCCCGTGCAGAAACCATCAAAATTTTCCAAGATCGCGGCGAAGAGTACAAATTGCGTCTGATTGAAGACATGCCTGAAGTGGAAGCAATGGGTATGTATCATCATCAAGAATACGTCGATATGTGCCGCGGTCCTCACGTTCCCAATACCCGTTTCTTGAAAAACTTCAAGCTGACCAAACTGGCAGGCGCATACTGGCGCGGTGACAGTAACAATGAAATGCTGCAACGTATTTACGGTACAGCCTGGGCAAGTAAAGACGAATTAAAAGCCTATATCCAGCGTATCGAGGAAGCGGAAAAACGCGATCACCGTAAGCTGGGTAAACAATTGGACTTGTTCCACCTGCAAGATGAAGCGCCGGGTATGGTGTTCTGGCATCCTAAAGGCTGGGCTTTGTGGCAAGTGATTGAGCAGCATATGCGCAAAGAGCTGAATTCTTCCGGCTATAAAGAGGTGAAAACGCCTCAGATTATGGATAAAACCTTCTGGGAAAAATCCGGCCACTGGGAAAACTATAAAGACAATATGTTCGTGACCAGTTCCGAAAAACGTGAATACGCGGTTAAACCGATGAACTGTCCGGGTCATGTTCAGATTTTCAATAACGGCTTGCGTTCATATCGCGATTTGCCAATGCGTTTGGCTGAGTTCGGTTCTTGCCACCGCAATGAACCAAGCGGTGCGTTGCATGGTCTGATGCGTGTTCGCGGTTTTGTGCAAGATGATGCGCACATCTTCTGTACCGAAGATCAAATCGTTGATGAAGCACGTGCATTTAATGAATTGCTGGTTCGCATTTACAAACAATTCGGCTTCCATGATGTTGCCGTGAAGTTGTCCCTCCGCCCTGAGCAACGTGCAGGTTCTGACGAAGTTTGGGATAAGGCCGAACAAGGCCTGCGTGATGCATTGACCGCTTGCGGCGTAGAGTGGGAAGAATTGCCTGGCGAAGGCGCATTCTACGGTCCTAAGATTGAGTACCATGTCAAAGATGCCTTGGGTCGCTCTTGGCAGTGCGGTACCCTGCAGTTGGACTTCGTATTGCCGGAGCGTTTGAATGCCGAATATGTAACTGAAAACAACGACCGTGCGCGTCCTGTAATGTTGCACCGTGCTATTTTGGGTTCATTGGAGCGCTTCATCGGTATTCTGATTGAAAACCATGCAGGCTCATTCCCATTGTGGCTTGCGCCGGTTCAAATGGTGATTATGAATATTACCGAGAACCAAGCAGATTATTGTCGCGAAGTAGCTGCCAAGTTGCAGGCGGCAGGTTTCCGTGTCGAATTGGATTTGCGTAACGAAAAAATCGGTTACAAAATCCGCGACAACAGCCAATATCGTTTCCCTTATCAAATCGTTGTCGGCGATAAAGAGAAACAAGAAAACAAAGTTGCGGTACGCCGCAAAGCAGAAGACTTGGGTTCTTTGAATGTCGATGATTTCATTGCACAATTGCAGCAAGAAATCACTGATGCCCTCGTCAATCATTAATTTTTATAGGAGTATTCATCATCGCTCAAGAACGCGAAGCACGAATCAATGGTGAAATTACCGCCAAAGAAGTGCGATTAATCAGTGAGTCAGGCGATCAGCTTGGTGTCGTTTCAGTTCGTGAAGCTCTGGCTATGGCCGAAGAGCAAGATGTCGATTTGGTAGAAATTTCCCCGACTGCCAAACCGCCCGTATGCAAACTGATGGATTACGGTAAATACAAATACCAACAAGCCAAGAAGCGCGACGAAGCCAAGAAAAACCAAAAGCAGGTACAAATCAAGGAAATTAAATTCCGTCCGGGTACAGATGAGGGCGACTATCAAATCAAGATGCGCAACATCAACCGCTTCCTTGCCGATGGTGACAAAGTCAAAGTAACATTACGTTTCCGCGGTCGTGAAATGGCTCACCAACAATTGGGTGCCCAACTGCTTGAGCGCGTAAAAGAAGATTTGGCAGAAGTAGCGCAAATCGAGTCCTTCCCTAAAATGGAAGGTCGCCAAATGGTGATGATGATTGCGCCTAAGAAAAAATAAAGCTATAATCCGAGGCTTATTTCGATTGCCGCTCGAAATAAGGTTTAATTAGCGGCAAAAACCGTGGTATTTTGGGTTTCAAGCGTTTGAAATTTATTTCAAAACCCCCTTATACCTTATCTAATAACGAATGGAGTTTTCCAATGCCTAAAATGAAAACCAAGTCTAGCGCGAAAAAACGCTTTAAAGTACTGGGTAACGGTGGTGTAAAACGCGGTCATGCGTTCAAAAGTCACATCCTGACCAAAAAAACCACTAAAACTAAACGTCAATTGCGCGGCACCGCTATGGTGGATTCACGCGATTTGGCTTCTGTTGCTAAAATGTTGCCCTACGCTTAAGGAGTTTAGAATATGCCACGCGTAAAACGCGGTGTTACCGCTCGTGCTCGTCACCAAAAAGTCTTCGCGTTAGCCAAAGGCTACCGCGGTCGTCGTAAAAACGTTTACCGTGTTGCCAAACAAGCGGTAATGAAAGCCGGTCAATACGCATACCGTGACCGTCGCCAACGCAAACGTCAATTCCGTCAACTGTGGATCGTTCGTATCAACGCAGGTGCCCGTGAAAATGGTCTGTCTTACAGCAAATTCATGAACGGCCTGAAACGCGCTGCTATCGAAATCGACCGCAAAGTATTGGCTGATTTGGCTGTATTCGACAAAGCTGCATTTGCACAATTGGTTGAAAAAGCTAAAGCTGCTTTGGCTGCTTAATTCGATAAGATTATTTAAAAAGGAAGCTTATGCTTCCTTTTTTCTTTTCCAAAAGAAACTCTATGTAATTGATTTTCTTTCTTTAAACTCTATTTTTTTATACTGATTTGCGATAAAATAGGCCCCTCTTATCAAACGGATTGGCCGCACTAATACAAAAGGCCGTCTGAACAGGTTTGCAATCAAACCCAACAGACGGCTTTGTTGTTTCAGACGGCCTGCCATCAACAAACAGACGATAAACTACTATGGAAAATGTAAACCGTATCGTTGCAGAAGGTATTGCCGCTATTGAAGCCGCGCAAGACTTCAATGCCTTAGAACAAATTAAAGCACGCTATCTTGGTAAAACCGGCGAATTGACCGGACTTTTGAAAACTTTGGGTCAAATGTCTCCTGAAGAGCGTAAAACCATAGGCGCGCACATCAACGAATGCAAAAATAAGTTTCAGACGGCCTTTAATGCCAAACGCGATGCCCTGAATGAAGCCAAGCTGCAAGCCCAATTGGCTGCAGAAGCCTTGGATATTACTCTGCCGGGCCGTGCGCAAGAGCATGGTGGTTTGCATCCAGTTACTTTGACTTTGCAGCGAGTGGTTGAGCTGTTTCACGGTATGGGTTTTGAAGTGGCGGACGGCCCTGAAATCGAAGACGATTTCCACAATTTCCAAGCCTTGAATATTCCTGCAAATCACCCCGCGCGTGCGATGCAAGATACCTTCTATGTTGAAAACGGCGACGTTTTGCGTACACACACTTCGCCTATTCAAATCCGCTATATGCTCGACAAAAAAGAGCCGCCTATCCGCATTATTGCTCCCGGCCGCGTTTACCGTGTGGACAGTGATGCCACTCACTCGCCTATGTTCCATCAGGCCGAAGGTTTGTGGGTGGAAGAGGGTGTCACTTTTGCCGACTTGAAAGCAGTGTTCACTGATTTTATCCGTCGCTTCTTTGAACGCGATGACCTGCAAGTACGTTTCCGTCCGTCTTTCTTCCCGTTCACCGAGCCTTCTGCCGAAATCGACATCATGGGCGAAAACGGCAAATGGTTGGAAGTAGGCGGCTGCGGTATGGTACATCCTAACGTTTTGAAAAACGTCAATATCGACCCTGAGAAATATACCGGTTTCGCTTTCGGTATCGGTCTCGACCGCTTTGCCATGTTGCGCTACAACGTCAATGATCTGCGCTTGTTCTTCGATAATGATTTGAACTTCTTGAAACAGTTTAAATAAATTTCAGATGGTCTTTTGATAGGCCGTCTGAAAAAGTGAATAGATATTACTGATTTCGTCTGATAAAAATTTGTTTCAGACGGCTTGATAGTAGAGAAAATAATATGCAATTTCCTTATTCATGGCTGAAAACCCAAGCCAATCCTGATCTTTCTGCAGATAAACTGGAACATCTTTTGACCATGGCTGGTTTGGAAGTGGAAGAAATCGATACTGCTGCCCCTGCTTTCAGTGGCGTGGTTGTTGCCGAAGTAAAATCTGTTGAAAAGCATCCTGATGCAGACCGTTTGAACGTTACCCAAGTTGATGCCGGTACGGGCGAGTTGGTTCAGATTGTTTGTGGTGCGCCGAATGTCAAGCCGGGCATTAAAGTGCCGTGTTCGCTGCCGGGTGCCGTTTTGCCGGGCAATTTTAAAATTAAGCCGACTAAAATGCGCGGCGTACCATCAAACGGTATGCTGTGTTCGACCAATGAATTGGGTTTGCCTGATGATGGTGTGGACGGTCTGCACATTCTGCCCGAAGACGCGCCCGTCGGTACCAATATCCGCGAATACTTAGATTTGGACGATACGTTGTTTACGTTGAAAATTACGCCTAACCGCGCTGATTGCTTGAGCGTTAAGGGTATTGCGCGTGAGGTTTCTGCGTTGACTCAATGTGCGTTTACGCCTGTTGAAATTCAGACGGCCTCTATCGGCAGTGAGAAAAAACAGGCTGTCCGTATTGATGCACCGGCTGACTGCGGCCGTTTTATCAGCCGCGTTATTGAAAATGTCAATGCGAAGGCGCCTACTCCTGATTGGATGAAACAACGTTTGGAACGCAGCGGTATCCGCAGCATTTCCGCATTGGTGGACATTGGTAACTATGTCATGCTGGAAATCGGTCAGCCGATGCATGTTTTCGATGCCGACAAGCTGTCGGGCAGTTTGATTGTCCGCCGTGCTCAAAATGGCGAGACGTTGGCGTGCCTGAACGAGAAGACCGTTACTTTGGCTGACAATACATTGGTGGTCGCTGATGAAAAAGGTGTGTTGAGTTTGGCCGGTCTGATGGGCGGAGAGGCAAGTGCGGTTTCTGATGAGACGCAAAATATTGTATTGGAAGCTGCTTGGTTTGCTCCTGAGATTATTGCCGGTAAATCCCGTCAATACGGTTTTGGTTCGGATTCTTCTTTCCGCTTTGAACGCGGTGTGGATTACCGCTTGCAAGCTGATGCCATTGAGCGTGCTACCGAATTGGTGTTGCAGATTTGCGGTGGTGAAGCCGGTGAAATGGTTGAGGCACAAGGCAAATTGCCTGAGGCAAAACAGGTTGAATTGCGTTTAGGCCGTCTGAAAACGGTATTGGGCGTTGAAATTCCTGCCGAGCAAGTTGAAATTATCTTGCAACACTTGGGTTTGCAGCCTGAGAAAACCGTAGAAGGCTTCCGTGTTATTTCTCCTAGCTTCCGTTTCGATATCGAAATCGAAGCCGATTTGATTGAAGAAATCGGCCGTGTTTACGGTTATGAAAATATCCCTGACGACTATACTTCAGGCCGTCTGAAAATGTTGGCTTTGCCTGAAACCAAACGCCCGCGTTTTGCGGTTTATAACGAAATGGCGGCACGCGGTTACCGTGAAGTGGTCAGCTATGCGTTTGTGGATGAGCAATGGGAGCAAGACTTTGCTGCCAATACCCATCCTATCCGCCTGCAAAATCCGTTGGCGGCGCAGTATGCCGTCATGCGTTCTACGCTTATCGGTGGTTTGGTGGAAGTTTTGCAAAACAATTTGAACCGTAAGCAAAACCGTGTACGCGTATTTGAAATTGCCCGTGTGTTCAGCAAAGATTCGGCTGATCAATTTGTTCAAAACGAACGTATCGGCGGTTTGTGGTATGGCTCTGTGCTGCCTGAGCAATGGGGTGAGAAAACACGCAACGTAGATTTCTACGATATGAAAGCCGATGTTGAGAGCCTCTTGAAAAACAAAGAAGTATCCTTTGTTAGAACCGAACATCCGGCACTGCATCCTGGACGTGCCGCCAATATCGTTTCAGACGGCAAAGTAGTTGGTTTTGTCGGCGAGTTGCATCCGAAATGGCTGCAAAAATATGATTTGCCACAAGCGCCGCTGGTGTTTGAAATCGATATGGATGCGGTATTGGGTCGTGAGAAAACCCGTTATCAGACCGTATCCAAATTCCAACCTGCGCGCCGAGACTTGGCATTTGTAATGCCTGAGGCTGTGACGCATGATGATTTGTTAAATGCCCTGAAAGCGGCGGCGAACAAGCTGGTTCAAGAAATCAGTGTATTTGACGTTTACCGCGGTACAGGCGTGCCTGAAGGCATGAAGAGCGTTGCCGTCAAAATTATTTTGCAGGATATGGAAAGCACGCTGACAGATGAAGTCATCGAGCCTTTGGTTGCGAAAATGATTAAAGCCGCGGCCGAAAAAGATGCGCAACTTCGTGCTTAAAACAAGATAAAAGTTGTCGCCAAAAATTGCCAATCATATTTGATTTTTTGGTGAGGACTTGATTTTTAAAAGAATTTTGGTAATAATTGCACCAGTTTGAATGAAGGTAAACACATGACACTAACTAAAGCAGAATTGGCCGATATTTTGGTCGACAAAGTCAGCAACGTCACCAAAAATGATGCCAAAGAAATCGTCGAGCTCTTTTTTGAAGAAATCCGCAGCACTTTGGCGCGTGGTGAAGAAATTAAAATTTCCGGTTTTGGCAATTTTCAATTGCGCGATAAACCTCAACGCCCGGGCCGTAACCCTAAAACCGGCGAAGAAGTGCCGATTACCGCACGCCGTGTGGTAACTTTCCATGCCAGCCAAAAACTTAAAGGCATGGTGGAGCATTACTATGACAAACAACAATAACCCGGTTATTCCTGCCAAGCGTTATTTTACGTTGGATGAGATGTGCCAATTGGTGCAAATCAGTCCGGCTCAGTTTGCCCAATGGCAACATGAAAATAATGTTGTGATTGGATACGGTGGCGATCGATATACGCGCTCAGATGTCGTTAAGTTGTTGAAACTGAAAGATACGTTTGAACCGTATATCGATACGTTCAGCCGTGGCGCTTTGGATGCAAACGGCAATCCTGCCGCCAATGCAGAAGAAGTCCGTCATGGTCTGATGCAGATTTTGTTTGATTTGGAGCGTCATCTGGGTTCTGAACAACAAAACCACCATGTCGAGCTGTAATCGATAGGGAAATTCTGATCAAAAGTGCGAAGGCATACAAAGATTTGCATAATTGATTCTAATAAAGGCTGTTTGAATGATTTTCAGACGGCCTTTATTGTTTTATATTGCTTTCAAAATATCAGAATCTTGATTGCAAATGATTCTATGAAATAGCCGTAAATGTTATACTTAGCCTCTTGTTTGCCGATTGGGAAGAAACAGTCATTAGATAATGCGGATGGATGCCGCCTTTTCATGGCAGACTGAGGTTTTTAAAACAAATGTAACGGCAGAATAAACAGGCTGCCGGACAACATTCAAATCGATGAAATGGATAGCAGAAAATGAGCAGAATCCAACAAACTTTTTTAGCGCTCAATGGCGCAAAAGCACTGATTCCTTATATTACGGTGGGTGATCCCAGCCTTGAGACAACCTTGGCATTGATGCATAGCCTGGTGGCTAACGGTGCCGATATTTTGGAACTGGGTGTGCCGTTTTCTGACCCGATGGCGGATGGTCCGACCATTCAGCGTGCGGCCGAAAGGGCGTTGGCAAATCATGTTTCTTTGCACGACGTATTGGAAACAGTGCGTTTGTTCCGCCAAACCAATGATAAAACGCCGATTGTGTTAATGGGCTATTTGAACCCAGTACATAAAATGGGCTATCAGGCGTTTGCGCAAGCGGCTGCCGAAGCAGGCGTAGATGGCGTGTTGACCGTGGATTCTCCGGTAGAAACCATTGCGCCTTTGCATGAGTCGCTGAAAGCGCAAGGTATTGATTGCATTTTCCTTATTGCGCCAACAACAACTGAGGAGCGTATTCAAACGATTGCCAAAGTAGCCGGCGGTTTTGTGTATTATGTATCGCTTAAAGGTGTAACCGGTGCGGCAAGTTTGGATACTGAAGAAGTTTCGCGTAAAATAGAGCTTTTGCGCAAATACATTGATATTCCGATTGGTGTCGGCTTCGGCATCAATAATGCGGAGAGTGCGCGTAAGATTGGAGCGGTGGCGGATGCCGTTATTGTCGGCAGCCGTATCGTCAAAGAGATTGAAAGCCACGCAGGTAGCGAGGCTGAAGCAGTAGGCGCGTTGGTTAAAGAGTTGAAAGACGCGATTCGCTAAATTTTTCCATTCCATTGTTTCAGACGGCCTTATGTTCAACTGGCCGACTGAGTTCTGAATCCTAAGGAGTCATTCATGAGCTGGCTAGATAAAATTCTTCCTCCAAAAATTAAAAACCGAAGCAGTTCGTCCAGCGTCCCTGAAGGTCTGTGGCACAAATGTCCGTCTTGTTCGGCAACGGTTTACTCAACCGAGTTGAAACAAAACAGCGAAGTCTGCCCGAAATGTAATCATCACAATCCGCTTTCTGCGCGCGAACGTTTGGACCTGCTTTTGGATGAAGAAGGCCGTGAAGAGATTGCAGCCAATATTAAACCGACAGACCCGCTGAAATTTAAAGACAGCAAAAAATATCCGGATCGTCTTACTGCTGCGCGTAAAGCAACCGGCGAGGACGATGCTTTGGTTGTTATGAAAGGCACTATGAACGGCCTGCCTGTCGTGGTGGCTGCTTTTGAATTCCGTTTTATCGGCGGCTCCATGGGTTCGGTAGTGGGTGAGCGTTTCGTGCAGGGTGTGCGCCGTGCTGTTGCAGATAATTGTTCGTTTATTTGCGTGGCAGCTTCCGGTGGTGCGCGTATGCAGGAGGGTTTGAATTCTTTGATGCAGATGACGAAAACCAGCGCGGCTTTGCATTTGCTGACTGAAAAACGTCTGCCGTTTATTTCCGTATTGACCGACCCAACCATGGGCGGCGTATCTGCCAGCTTTGCCTTCTTGGGCGATGTGGTTTTGGCAGAACCAAATGCTCTGATTGGTTTTGCAGGTCCGCGCGTTATCGAGCAGACTGTACGCGAAACCCTGCCGGAAGGTTTCCAACGTGCAGAATTCTTGTTGGAGAAGGGTGCAATCGACCAAATCGTCGATCGCCGTTCCATGAAAAAACGTATCAGCGATTTAATTACCTTGTTGCGTCATGAAGGTAAAGTAACTGCTGCTTGATGAGCACAATAAGAAAGGCCGTCTGAAAATAATATTTCAGACGGCCTTTTGATTCCTGATGATTAAGCAGAGAATTTTGCAAAGGTCTCAGAGTGTTAATTTTTTTTGAGTAGAGAAATAATTTCTTTTAAAGCTAAAATTTCGTTTTCTTGTCGTTGAATAATCTCATTATTGTGAGAGATTGTCAGTTTCAGTTTTTCATTTTCAGCTATTAATGCTTCATTGTTACCATAGTAATTTGATCCGTAATTGTGGCTATTATCCCCGACTAAAAGAAATAATGGTTTTTCTTTTGTAATCAATTCCACCACATCAATTTTAAAAATCTGTGCAATCTGATTCAATTTATCAAAAGTCAGTTTGGTTTGCCCACGTTCTATCTTTGCATACCCATTTGCAGACATTGCTAATTTCTCAGCCATTTCTTCTTGAGACCATTGGTTCATTTCTCTCATTACTCGAATTTTTTCATGAAGTTCCATATTTTCTCACTTTTTGAAGGGTTTTAGATACTAAAGGAGTGATCTTAAGATTCAAATGTTGTTTGAATAATTGATTATAATCATTGTAACATTGGACTGAAAAATTTCTACTTGTAAGGGGTATTTATGAATATATTTTAATAATTACTCTAATAATTGTGTATTTTTACAGCTATTAATTGTTTTATTTTTTGTTGTTATTTTGATTGTATTCTTTAATTATCTTATTTAGATAGAAAGGTTATCTTAAAATGAGTCGGGAAGACGATAAGTATCAGGTGTTACCTAACGGTAAGAAAGTTCTTAAAAATGCAACGCCAATAGATATCATACTATCAGTTATTGTGCCAATATTTGGATTAATTATTGGAATTTATGCTCTTATTAAAGGAGAAAAAAAGAGAGGCTTTACATTATTAGGAATTTTTTCGTTGTTAGTTATGATAAAGCTCATCATATTTTCATAATAGTTGATTTAAATAAGAATAGGATACTAAATACAGGCATTACCGCACAGGCGGAAATCCATTACTGGGATTCAGTTTATTGAATTTAATCAGAAAAACATGACTTTCAAAATGGATTCTTATCTGTGTGGAAACGACAGTAGTAATGTTTTATTTTTATTAACTATATAACAAACAGGTCGTCTGAAAACTTAGATGACCTGTTTGTTTATTTTTAAGCAGTTAAAACAGTTTTCAAAACCTTGTTGACTTCGCCCATGTCGGCTTTTCCGGCCAGACGGGTTTTCAGTACGCTCATGACTTTGCCCATATCGGCCATGCCTGATGCACCGGTTTCTGCAATGGCTGCTTCAACGACAGTCTTGATTTCTTCTGCGGACATCATTTGCGGCAGGTAGCGGTTGAGGATTTCGATTTCCGCGTTTTCTTTGTCAGCCAAATCTTGACGGCCGGCTTCGGTATAGATTTTGGCGCTGTCTTTGCGCTGTTTCACCATCTTGGTCAGGATGGAGATGACTTTTGCGTCATCGGCTTCGGTACGCTCATCTACTTCAAATTGTTTGATGGCGGCATTAATCAGGCGGATGGTGCTTAAAGACACTTGGTCTTTGGCACGCATGGCGGTTTTCATGTCTTCGGTTAATTGTGTTTTTAGGCTCATAATGTTCTCACTTTATATAAAAAGATGCCGTCTGAAAAACAAAACACACCGCAAAGCTGCCCTTGCGGTGTGTCGTTTATCACAGGGCAGGCCTGTAATTAGTACATTTTAGGAGGCAGTTGTTGGCTGCGCAGACGTTTTTGCAGACGTTTGGCTGCAGCAGCTTTTTTGCGTTTGCGTTCGGTAGTTGGTTTTTCGTACGCTTCACGGGCGCGCAGCTCGGTCAACAGACCGGTTTTTTCTACGGCACGTTTGAAACGACGCATGGCAACTTCAAATGGTTCATTCTCTTTAACACGAATAGCAGGCATTTTATTTCCTTTAAATTTTGTTCAATCAAACCGTTTTAAGAAATAGAGGACGGTTTGTCATAATGGGGTAGTTGTTGTATCGCTGGTTTGCCTAGGGCAGGGCGGGATACGCGCCGTGATGTAAACATCACCTCCTAACAAGTCGGCTTTTGCCGTGCAAGTGACCTTTTGGTCAGAAACAATCGGGCGATTATCTTATAAACCCGATAGTCTGTCAAGATTGCAGGCCGTCTGAACGTTTGATTCTGTCTCACTTTTCAGACGGCCTATCGGGCATTAATAGCGGCCGGGAACCGTACCCATACGTTGTTTCAATGAAGTTTGCGGTTCGTTGAACAATGACGCGTAATAAGTTGCGTTGGTCATGACTTTTTTCACGTAGTCGCGGGTTTCGGTGAATGGGATGGTCTCGGCGTAGATGGCGCCTTCCAAAGGAGAAGAAGCCTGCCAGTTGCGGGCGCGGCCGGGGCCGGCATTGTAGCCTGCGGTGGCCATTACTTCGTTATTTTGCAGGCGGCGTTTGGCATCTGCCATGTACCAAGTACCCATGCGGATATTGCCGTCCATGGTGTAGAGTTCGCTGCTGCTCATGCCGATTTTGCCGGCGATTTCGCGGGCGGTTGCAGGCATGACCTGCATCAGGCCTTGTGCACCGACGCTGGATTGCGCGCCCATGACAAAGCGGCTCTCTTGGCGAATCAAACCGTAAACCCATGCAGGGTCAACGCCTGCCTGTGCGGCATAGCGGACGGTCAGGTCTTTAAACGGAGAGAGGTAGCGCAGCTTGTAGTTGAGTTTGTGGTCGGTACGGTCTGCGCTGTTGATTGCCATGTCGTAGAACTGGTTGTCAAAAGCGACTTGTGCGGCAGTCAGCAGGTTGTCTTCGTTGAAGTCGCGGGTGGCAAAACGCCATTCTGCCTGTGCCTGACGGCGCATTTTAGAGTCGCCGTTGCTTTGGCTGTTTTTAAACAGAACCAATGCGCGTTTAATAGCGCCGTCTTCGCTCATGCGGCGGACGTCTCTGGCATCGGCATCGGCAACGTTGTTGCGCGTATTGATGCGGCGGCCCAGCTCTTCACTTGCCAATACAGCGTAGAAATTGCGGCCGGAAGTGGCGGCTTTTTCATACATTTCTTTGGCTTGGCTGCTTTTGCCTTGTGCGGCAAAGCTGCGGCCCAGCCAATATTGCCATGTCGGGTCTTTTTGAAGTTTTTCAGGCATATGCTGAATCACGCTTGCCAATTCGTCCCAACGTTGCAGGCGCAAGGCGGCGCGTGCGTACCATTCCAATTGCTCGTCGGTCAGTTGCTTGCGGTCGGAAACGCGGCCGTAGTAGCTCAAAGCAGTCGGCATGTTTTGGCTTTGTGCATGGTAGTGGCCCAATACGCCCCATGCGAAGCTGCGTTGTTCGCGGCTGAGGCCGGGTTCCATGTCGGACAGGGTGGCGGCGGCAGAAGCGGATTTGCGTGCATCTTTGCCGATTACGCTCAACAGGCTGTATTCGGTCGCACCTTGCGCGCTACCTTCAAACGGACTGCCCAATGCGGCGGCGAGATTGCGTGCATCCGTGGTTTGGCTGTTGCTCAACAAGCCGCGCACGCGACGCCATG
>CAUSHT010000007.1:0-21007 GCA_963531275.1 uncultured Neisseria sp. | reverse complement strand
GCTTGAAAGCAGGCGATGTGAACCTGACCAAAGCTGGCTTGAACAACGGCGGCAATAAGATTACCAACGTTGCGGCCGGTACGGATGACACCGATGCAGTCAATGTTTCCCAACTGAAACAAGCTGCCGCTGCGTCTAAGACCGAAGTCGTTCAAGGTAAGAACATCGTTGTCACTCAGAAAACAGGCGACAAGGGCCAAACTGTTTACGAGGTGGCAACCGATAAAGACTTGGATGTTGGCAGCGTGAAAGCCGGCGATACCACAGTGAATACTGACGGTGTCAAAGTGGGTGACGATGTTGCATTGAACAAAGACGGCTTGAAAGCAGGCAAGGTAAACCTGACGAAAGACGGCTTGGATAATGCGGGCAACAAAGTAACCAACGTAGCGGATGGCGACCTCAATGCAAACAGCAAAGACGCCGTCAACGGCAGCCAGTTGCACGCAACCAACCAAAACGTGGCCAACAATGCTGCGACGATCGCCAAAGGTATTAACTTCGGCGGCACGACCGGCAGCAACAACTACGCGTTGGGTTCTACCATCAACGTCAAAGGCGACAGCAACATCATCAGCGAAACCGTTGCCGGTGGTGCTCAGCTGAAGTTGGCTGACGAGATTAGCGTGAAGACCGTGAATGCCGATACTTTCAAAGCAGGCGATACTGTGATGAACAACGACGGCGTGAAAGTCGGCGATAAAGTTGCGTTGAACAAAGACGGTCTGACCGCAGGCAATACCGTGGTCAACAACGACGGCGTAACCATCGCTGCACCGACTGAAAACAATCCGAACAACCAAGTCAAACTGTCTCCTGTCGGTCTGAACAACGGCGGCCAACGCATTACCAATGTGGCTCCGGGTAAAGACGGTACAGACGCGGCAAACGTGAACCAGTTGATTGGTTTGGGTACCGAGTTGCAGAACAACATCAACCAAGTAGGTAAGAAAGCCTACGCGGGTGTGGCCGGTGCGATTGCCCAAGGCTCGATTCCGCAAGTAACCCGTCCGGGTGCGACCGGTATCGGTGTCGGCAGCGGCTACTACGGCGGTCAGTCTGCCATGGCCATCGGCGTGTCTGCGATGAGCGACGGCGGCAACTGGATTGTCAAAGGCAACTTCTCGGCCAATACCGACGGTCATGTCGGTGTCGGTGCCGGTGCGCTGTATCAGTGGTAAGTTAGCAATGACAGGCAACTAGATTTGCTGCCTGAATAGGGAGGCCGTCTGAAATTTTAGGTTTCAGACGGCCTTTTTTTCTGAAAACACTTGAATTTGGGCTATCTGAAACGATATGCTTCATCTATTTACCGCATGACTCTGAAAGAGAAAAAATGAGCAAAACCGTCCATTATTTGAAAGACTACGCCGCACCCGCGTACCGTATTCTGAAAACCGACCTGCATTTCGATATTTTAGAACCGCAAACCATCGTCAAATCCAGTCTGACCGTTCAACCTGAAAGAGCAGGGGAGCCATTGGTATTGGATGGATCGGCAAAACTGCTGTCTGTGAAAGTAAACGGCCGGGCTGTAGATTATGTGTTGGAAGACGAAAAACTGACGATTGCAGGCGTGCCGTCTGAAAACTTCACGCTGGAAGTGGAAACCGAAATTCTGCCTGCTGAGAACAAATCCCTGATGGGTCTGTATGCTTCCGGCGGCAACCTGTTCACCCAATGCGAACCGGAAGGTTTCCGCAAAATTACCTTCTACATCGACCGTCCGGATGTCATGTCTAAATTTACCACCACCATTGTTGCGGATAAAAAACGCTATCCGGTGTTGCTGTCTAACGGCAATAAAATCGATAGCGGCGAGTTTTCAGACGGCCGTCATTGGGTGAAATGGGAAGACCCGTTTGCCAAGCCGAGCTATCTCTTTGCTTTGGTGGCTGGCGATTTGGCGGTAACGGAAGATTATTTTACGACCATGAGCGGCCGTAAGGTCAAAATCGAGTTCTACACCACGGAGACAGACAAACCTAAAGTTGGGTTTGCAGTGGAATCGTTGAAAAATGCGATGAAATGGGACGAGACACGCTTCGGTTTGGAATACGACTTGGATATTTTCATGGTCGTTGCCGTGGGCGATTTCAATATGGGCGCGATGGAAAACAAAGGTTTGAATATTTTCAACACCAAGTTTGTGCTGGCCAACAGCCGTACCGCGACCGATACCGACTTTGAAGGCATCGAATCTGTTGTCGGCCACGAATATTTCCACAACTGGACGGGCAACCGCGTGACCTGCCGTGATTGGTTCCAATTGTCGCTGAAAGAAGGTTTGACTGTATTCCGCGATCAAGAGTTTTCCGGCGACCGAGCCAGCCGCGTGGTACGCCGTATCGACAATGTCCGCATGCTGCGTTTGTTCCAATTCCCTGAAGATGCGGGCCCGACTGCGCATCCTGTCCGCCCGGCCAGCTATGAGGAGATGAACAACTTCTACACCATGACCGTCTATGAAAAAGGTGCGGAAGTAGTGCGCATGTATCACACCTTGCTTGGGGAAGAGGGCTTCCAAAAAGGCATGAAGCTGTATTTCCAACGCCACGACGGTCAGGCAGTAACTTGTGATGATTTCCGTGCCGCAATGGCAGACGCAAACGGTATCAATCTTGATCAGTTCGCCTTGTGGTACAGCCAAGCCGGCACGCCGGTTTTAGATGTTCAAGGCCGTCTGAAAGATGGAGCGTTTGAATTGACCATCAAACAAACCATTCCGGCCACGCCCGATATGGCGGATAAACAGCCGATGATGATTCCGGTCAAAACCGGTTTGCTGAATGAAAAAGGCGAAGCGGTTGAGTTTGAATATCAAGGCAAACGGGTGAAAGAGGCGGTTTTGGTATTGACTGAAGCCGAGCAGACTTTTGTGTTGGGCGGCGTCAATGGGCCGGTTATCCCGTCTCTACTGCGTGATTTCTCTGCGCCGGTTACCCTGAACTATCCATACAGCGAGCAAGAATTGGCGACTTTGCTGGCAGCAGATGAAAATGAGTTTGCACGCTGGGAAGCTGCTCAAACCTTGTACCATCGCGCCATTAATGCCAACCGTCAGGCATTGGCGGAAGGCCGTCCTTTACCGGAACACAAAGCATTGATGGATGCTTTGGCTTTGGTGGTTTCCGGTGATTTCGACCCGGCATTCCGCGCCATTTTGCTGCAAATGCCGTCTGAAACCGATGTATGGGCGGAAGAAGAAAATATTGACCCGATTCAGGTTCATCAAGCGCGTGAAGCCTTGCTCAATGCCGTTGCCGTCAAGTTCCTGCCTCAATGGCGCGAGCTGAACCGTCAGGCTACCGAGCAAGAAAACCAGGCTGATGCTGCTGTTCGTTATGAATACAGCCCGGAATTGGCCGGCTGGCGCACTTTGCGCAATGCTTGCAGGGCATTTATCCTTCGTGCTGACGCAGCGCATATCGAACACGTTGCGGAAAATTACGAGGCAATGGCGCAAAACATGACTCACGAATGGGGTATCTTATCCGCAATCAACAGCAATGAAAGCGAAATTCGCGATCGTTTGTTGACGAAATTTGCCGATAAATTCGCTGATGATGCTTTGGTAATGGACAAATACTTTGCCCTGATTGCTTCAAGTCGCCGTAAAGATACTTTACAGCAAGTTCAGATGGCCTTGAGTCATCCTAAATTCAGCATTGAAAACCCGAATAAAGCCCGTTCTTTGTTGATCAGCTTCAGCCGTAATATTCCGCACTTCCATGCAGAAGACGGCAGCGGCTACCGCTTTATAGCCGATAAAGTGATGGAAATCGACCGTTTTAATCCGCAAGTTGCCGCCCGACTGGTGCAGGCTTTCAACATCTGCAACAAGTTGGAAGCCAACCGCAAAGCCGTCATGACCAAAGAATTGCAACGCATCAATGCACAAGAAGGCTTGTCCAAAGATGTGGGCGAGATTGTCGGTAAGATTTTGAATGAAAAATAAAGCTTGTCTGTTAAACTTATTGTAATCTAGTAATAAGGATAGATAGACTAAAGGCCGTCTGAAACCGATTGGTTTCAGACGGCCTTTTTATATATCAACGCTTAAATTAATTTTCGTTGAGGGTAGGGAATAGAATAAAAAAAGAGCCTGCATAAAACAGGCTCTTTTTCATACTAATCCGAAGATTAGAATTTGTGACGCAGGCCAACCAAACCAGAGATGGTTTCAACTTTGTGAGGGCCAGACTCAGCACCACGCAACCAGCCGGCAGAAACCAAAGCAGTAGTGCGTTTAGAGAAGTCGTAGTCAGCACCAACGATAACTTGGTCGTATTGAGTGCCTTTCAGTTTTTCGCCGTCAACTTTAGCTTTGAAGCCGTGAGCGTAAGAAACGCGAGGAGTTACATTACCGGCGCGGTAAGCGGCAGTAGCAGCAACTTCAACAGTTTCAACACCTTTGCCATCCAAACCAGCAGCAGTGCCAAATACTACGTTAGAAGCGTTAACTGGAGAAGTGGTTCTTTCACGCATTTCTTTAGTTACAACGCCGTTAGACTGAGCTTGAGCATAGTCACCCAAAGTTTCCCAGTTTTTAGCGTATTGACCGGCTACAGATACGAACAGGTTGTTAGCATCGTAACCACCTACCAAGCGGTGTACGTGACCGTCTTTTTCAGAAACGGCGTTTTTACGGAAACCACCGGCGTATTGACCGAAGAAGCCAGAGTTTTCGTAGTTCAGGCCAGCGTAGTAAGTGTCATGAGAAGGTTTTTCATGTGTATATTTGTCGAGATTAGCTTTAGAATCATAGTTGTCGCGTGGAGTGTATTGTACGCTTGCGCTGAAGCCTGAGAATACAGGGCTGTCGTAACGTACAGAAACTGCACGTTCGTCAACACGGGTAAATACAGACATGTTCAAAGCGCCGTTGCTGCTTTCCCATTGGTCAACATTGTCGCTGGTGTTTTTAACAGTAGAGTCCAAGTTACCGGCACGTACTTTACCGAAGCCGCCTTCCAAACCAATAAAAGATTCGCGATTAGCCCACTCTTTATTGCCACCGGCGATAGAAGTTTTTTGTTCAACTTGCCAGATAGCATTCAGGTTGTTACCCAAGTGTTCGTGGCCTTTGAAGCCGATGCGTGAACCGAAGTCAGCGATTTCAGTAGCAGTTTTAGAGCTGCGTGTTGCCTTTAATCCTTTGGCAGTTTGTTCACCCAATTTTACTTTGGATACTTCAACGCCAGCTTTAATTTGACCGTACAGAGTTACGTCAGCCATAGCTGCAACAGGCAGAGCCGCCAGAGTCAGGGCAATCAGAGATTTTTTCATTGCTGTTTTCCTTTTTTAAGTGTGAAGAAGCGAGCATTCGTTCTTCTTATTACGATATCGTTCTATTTCAACGATTCCATGACCATAATATAAAGGTTATGGCTTAAGAAAACAAATTTTCCTCTTGTTTTGGACGTATTTTGTTGGGAAACGTTGTTTTTTACAGACAGAGTAGGTATGAGAAATAGTCGTTTATTTTGTAATATATTTTTCTAAAAGGAAAGTTTAGGAGAACCATAAAAGACGGCTTATTGAAGTTGGGGATCAAATGTCGTTTATATTGTTTTCAGACGGCCTTGTTGAGTGAGATTTATAGTGTATTGGGTTTTAAAATTATAAAAAACCTGCCTGAGTGATCAGGCAGGTTTCATTTGCTTGAAAGACAGGATTAGTTTTTGTCTTGGTCAACCAGTTTGTTTTTAGCGATCCAAGGCATCATGGAACGCAGTTGTGCGCCGACTTTTTCGATTTGATGGTCGGCAGTCAGGCGGCGGCGGGCAGTCATGCTGGCGTAGTTGACGGCACCTTCTTGGATGAACATTTTGGCGTATTCGCCGGTTTGGATGCGTTTGAAGGCGTTACGCATGGCCTCGCGCGATTTGTCGTTGATAACTTCCACGCCGGTAACGTATTCGCCGTACTCCGCGTTGTTGGAAATGGAGTAGTTCATGTTGGCGATGCCGCCTTCGTAAATCAGGTCAACAATGAGCTTCATTTCGTGCAGGCATTCGAAGTAGGCCATTTCTGGGGCGTAGCCTGCTTCAGTCAGGGTTTCGAAGCCGGTTTTGATCAATTCAACCACGCCGCCGCATAATACGGCTTGTTCGCCGAAGAGGTCGGTTTCGGTTTCTTCGCGGAAGTTGGTTTCAATCACGCCGCCTTTGGTACCGCCGTTGGCTGCGGCGTAAGACAGGGCGATGTCGCGTGCTTTGCCGCTTTTATCTTGGTAAACGGCGATCAGGGAAGGTACGCCGCCGCCTTTCAGGAATTCGCTGCGTACGGTGTGGCCTGGGCCTTTAGGGGCAACCATGATAACGTCGAGGTCGGCGCGGGGTACGATTTGGTTGTAGTGTACGTTGAAGCCGTGAGCGAATGCCAATACTGCGCCTTCTTTCAAGTTAGGCTCGATTTCGTTTTTGTATACGATAGGTTGGTTTTCGTCAGGCAACAGAATCATTACAACGTCGGCTGCTTTGGTTGCTTCAGCAACGGTGCGCACGTCGTGGCCGGCTGCTTCGGCTTTTTTCCAAGAGCCGCCTTGGCGCAGACCGATTACGACATTTACGCCGGAATCTTTCAGGTTTGCTGCGTGTGCGTGACCTTGTGAACCGTAACCGATGATGGCAACGGTTTTGCCTTTGATCAGAGAAAGGTCAGCGTCTTTATCGTAATAAACTTGCATTTTATTTCCTTAGTGTAAGAGGGTTCCGGATAATCCGGGTTGAGTTAAAAGTAATAGGGGTTTAAGCAGGGACTTGGTTCATCAAGACGATTTCCAATGCTTCGGTTTTTCCTTCGATGGATTTGACGAAGTTTTGGAAATGTTCGCTGGCATTATGTTCGTCAATAGCTGCTTGGGATTTCCAGCTTTCTACGAATACGAAACGGTTGGGTTTGCCGATTTCTTGGTGCAGGTCGTAGCTGATGTTGCCTTCTTCTGCACGGCTGGCTTTGACCAATTCTTTAAACTGGGCAGCCAGAGCCTCGGTGTATTCGAGTTTGACGGTAACTAATGCAACGATTTGGATGCTTGACATATTTGTCTCCTACTGTTTTTCAGACGGCCTTTGTGGAAAGTAAAAGGCCGTCTGAACGATACAGCGTTAAATTTTCAAAATACGCTCGCCACGACCGATACCGGCTGCGCCTGTGCGTACGGTTTCCAAAATTTGAGCACGACCGACTGTTTCAAGGAAAGAGTCGAGTTTTTCGGTAGAACCTGTGATTTCGATGGTGTAGCTGCGGTCTGTTACGTCAATGACGCTGCCACGGTAGATTTCGGTCAATCGCAGGAATTCGTCGCGGTCTTTGCCGACGGCGCGGACTTTTACCAACATCAGTTCGCGTTCGACAAAACGGCTTTCGTTCAAATCGACCACTTTGATAACTTCAATCAGTTTGTTGAGCTGTTTGGTGATTTGCTCGATAACGTGTTCGTCGCCATGGGTAACAATGGTCATGCGAGACAAGGTTTTGTCTTCGGTTGGAGCAACAGCCAGGGAGTCGATGTTGTAATCGCGTGCGGAGAACAAACCTACCACACGGCTCATCGCACCTGATTCGTTTTCCATCAGAATAGATAAGATATGTCGCATTTTTCTCTCCTTACGCTGACAATGTTTCGCGCATATGCGGCGGCAGAACCATCTCGTCCAAGCCTTTGCCGTTGCCGACCATAGGCAGTACGTTTTGTTTCTTGTCGGTCAAGAAATCGAGGAATACCAGGCGGTCTTTTTGGTTTAATGCTTCCAGCAACGCGCCTTCTACATCGGATTTCTTGTCCACACGGATGCCGATATGGCCGTAGGCTTCAGCCAGTTTGACAAAATCAGGCAATGAGTCGAAATAGGTTTCCGATTCACGGTTGCCGTAATAAAGTTCTTGCCATTGGCGGACCATGCCAAGGTAGCCGTTGTTCAGGGTAACGATGTTAACCGGGACGCGGTATTGGAAGCAGGTGGACAGCTCTTGGATGTTCATCTGAATCGAGCCTTCGCCGGTGATACAGAATACATCTTGATCAGGAGCGGCTAGTTTTGCGCCGATGGCATATGGCAAGCCGACGCCCATTGTGCCTAAACCGCCGGAATTGAGCCATTGGCGAGGACGCTCGAATGGGTAATATTGGGCGGTAAACATTTGGTGTTGACCGACGTCGGAAGTGATGATGGCAGAATTATTGGTGATTTCGGCCAGTTTTTGAATAATGTATTGCGGTTTGATGATTTCGCTTTCATTATCAAACCACAGGCAGTTGCGCGAACGCCATTCTTCAATGCTTTTCCACCATTTATCCAATGAGTCGGCTGCAGGTGCAGATTCTTGCTTGCCCCACAATTGAATCATTTCGGACAATACGTTTTTCACGTCGCCGACAATCGGGATATCCACTTTGACGCGTTTGGCAATGCTGGACGGGTCAACGTCGATATGAATAATTTTTTTGGCTTTTTCAAAGAATTTGGACGGTACGGAAATCACACGGTCATCGAAGCGCGCACCGATTGCCAGTACAACGTCTGCATTCTGCATGGCGAGGTTGGCTTCGTAAGTACCGTGCATACCCAGCATGCCCAAGAATTGGCGGTCGCTGGAAGGGTATGCACCCAAGCCCATCAATGTACCGGTACAAGGAGCGCCGATCATGCGGATAAATTTGGTCATTTCCTCAGAGGCATTGCCTAAAACCACGCCGCCGCCGAAGTAAATAATAGGGCGTTTGGCGGAAGCCAGCATTTGTACGGCTTTTTTGATTTGACCGATGTGTCCTTGTACGACCGGTTGGTAAGAGCGGATGAAGACGTCTTCTTGCGGATAGCTGAATTTAGCCATTGCTTGGGTGACATCTTTAGGAATATCGACAACAACAGGACCCGGACGGCCGCTTGCGGCGATTTGGAAAGCTTTTTTGATGGTATCTGCCAACTCGGCGATATTGGTTACCAAGAAATTGTGTTTGACACAAGGGCGGGTAATGCCGACTGTATCCACTTCTTGGAATGCATCTGTCCCGATGAGGGAGTTGCCCACCTGGCCGCTGATGACTACCAACGGAATGGAGTCGCTGTAAGCGGTGGCGATGCCGGTCAGCGCATTGGTTACGCCTGGGCCGGAAGTTACCAAGGCAACGCCGACTTTGCCGCTGACACGGGCATAGGCATCTGCCGCATGTACGGCCGCCTGCTCGTGGCGAACCAGGATATGCTTGAATTTATTGAGTTGGAAAAGGGCATCGTAGATTTCGATAACCGCGCCGCCCGGATAGCCGAATACATACTCGACACCTTCGGCTTTGAGACTTTGCACGACGATTTGTGCGCCTGATAATTGCATATTGACCTCTTTTATATGGTCTCAAACCAATAGGAACAATCCGCCTCACCACAGCACCTGTAATGCAATTCCACCAAGCAGCGATTTAGGGTACGCGCACTGGGGGAATACGATGACAGTCAGACTATCCAAGCAATTGGGAAGAAACACAGAGTTTGTGAAAAAGAGTAGAAACGATAACGCAATCCGACTGTACAAGCAAGACAAAATCTTTCATCTTTTAACGTTTAAGGAGTAAAAATAGATTATCGTTTGATTTTAAAGAAATAAAAAAACAGTTTTATTGAGTTTAATGTGGGGAGATTGTTGACAGTTTGAGTAAGGGGAAGGTTTTGCAAATGATAAATAGCAAAAAACCTCTTGATTAAATCAAGAGGTTTTTTTAATTTGGTGCCCAGGGTCGGACTCGAACCGACACACCTTGCGGCGGGGGATTTTGAGTCCCCTGCGTCTACCAATTTCGCCACCTGGGCTAGCGAAGAAGTCGTCATTATAGCGAGTTCTCGAATCTTGTAAAGCAGTAATTGAAAAAAAATTGGATTATTTTTATATTTGTTTGATTTTTAATGAATTAAACTTTTTACGTTTGATGGCTATCTAAATGGAAGGCAGATTTTTAAAACAAAAAAAAGCAGTATTTATCTGTAAAAAGGGCTATATTTAATGTGTCAAACGCGTTAATATGAAGATGTTTTGTTTTTATATCGGCCGGGCGGTTGTTTGGCTTCACTTAATTTGAAACGGTTTTGGAGAAAATTTATGCTTTCCGTTACACGAACTTTCCTACTCAGTGCTTTTGCGTTGGCTGCTCTGGCTGCTTGTCAGCCTAAAGAGGAGGCCAAAGAGGCTTCTTCGACACCTGCCGCTTCTGCTGCGCCTGCTGCTTCCGGTGAGTCTGCACCCAAAGTGCAAGCGCGCGGTACCGATATGCGAAAAGAAGATATTGGCGGTGATTTCACATTGACCGATGGCGACGGCAAACCTTTCAGCCTGAGTGACTTGAAAGGCAAAGTGGTTATCCTGTCTTTCGGTTATACCCACTGTCCTGACGTATGCCCGACCGAGTTGCTGACTTTCAGCGACACGTTGAAACAATTGGGCGATCAGGCTAAAGACGTGAAAGTAGTATTTGTCAGCATCGACCCTGAGCGCGATACGCCTGAAGTAATCGGCAAATACGCCAAACAGTTCAACCCTGATTTTATCGGTCTGACGGCAACCGGCGATCAAAGCCTGCCTGTCATCAAACAGCAATACCGTGTGGTATCGGCTAAAGTCAACCAAAAAGAAGACAGCGAAAACTATTTGGTCGACCACTCTTCAGGTGCATATTTGATTGATAAAAACGGCGAAGTGGCGATTTTCTCGCCTTATGGCAGCGAGCCGGAAACGATTGCGGCTGATGTGAAAACTTTATTGTAAAACCGTAGTTGGGGCCGTCTGAAATGGGTTGTGGATTTCAGACGGCCTTCTTGTTTTTGATACGGCAAAGGAGAAGAACAAAATGACCGACACACTTTTAACGATTGCTTTATCCAAGGGGCGAATTTTTGAGGAAACCCTGCCGCTGTTGGCTGCCGCCGGTATTGTGCCTACAGAAGAGCCGGAAAAATCGCGCAAGCTGATTATTGGTACGAATCATGACAATATCCGTTTGGTGATTGTACGCGCGACCGATGTGCCGACTTATGTGCAATATGGTGCGGCGGATTTCGGTATTGCCGGTAAGGACGTGCTGATCGAGCATGGCGGAGATGGCCTGTATCAACCTTTGGATTTGCATATCGCCTCATGCCGCATGATGGTTGCGGTAAAAAAAGGTTTCGATTACGCCGCTGCGTCCAAACCCGGCAGCCGCTTGCGGATTGCTACCAAATATCCTGACATCGCCGCCGAACACTTTGCCGATAAGGGTGTGCATGTGGACATCATCAAACTGTACGGCTCGATGGAGCTTGCGCCTTTGGTCGGTCTGAGCGACGCGATTGTCGATTTGGTTTCCAGCGGCAATACATTGAAGGCCAATGGTTTGGAAGCTGTGGAACATGTGGCTGATATTTCCAGCCGCTTGGTGGTCAACAAAGCGGCGTTGAAAACCAAATATGCGCTGTTGAATCCGATTATTCAGGCATTTGAAAATGCCGCTAAGGCCGTCTGAAAAGTTTTTGGCAAAAACTGTCTGCCAACCCAGTTTGAAAGCCCCGTCATGATGCAAAGCAAACCGACACTCGATACGATTCTTTCCCATCGTTCCATCCGCAGGTTTACTTCCGAACCGATTGCCGATGAAATCCTCGATATGCTGGTTCACGCCGGGCAGCAGGCTTCGACCTCCAACAACCTGCAATGCGTTTCCATCATCCGCGTATCCGACCTTGCGCTGAGGCAGGGAATACATGAAGCGGCTGGAAGTGCGCCTTATATTGTCCATTGTGCAGAATTTTTATTGTTTTGCATCGATTTTTCCAAGCACAAGGCGATGTTTCCCGATGCGCAAATTGATTGGGCGGAAGTAACCCTGATTGGCGCGGTCGATGCAGGCATTATGGCGCAAAACGTATTGCTTGCCGCCGAATCGCTTGGGTTGGGCGGCGTGTATATCGGCGCGTTGCGCAATGATGCGCAAAAAGTGTCGGATGTGTTGAACCTGCCGGATTATTGCGTGCCTTTGGTGGGATTGTGCCTCGGTTATCCTGATCAAGACCCGCCGCTCAAACCGCGCCTACCTAAGGAAATGGTCTATGCCGAAAACGCCTGTCCGAGCCTGAATGCTGAGGCGGTTGAAGCTTATAATCAGACAGTGGCGGATTATTATGAGTTACGCAAGGGTAGTCCGATACCTTGGAAGGAATCGCTGGCCAAAACTTTGGGCAATCCTGTGCGGCCGCATATGTTGGCGTTTTTGCAGAAAAAAGGTTTTTTGAAAAGATAATGTTCAGACGGCCTGTATGTGGCTGAGGCCGTCTGAAGACAATAGGAATAAAACAAAGAAGAGAGCAAACCATGAAGAAACTCGACACCCAATCCCCTGATTTTCAAGCCGAACTCAAAGTGTTACTCGCTTTTGAAACCGCGCAAAACCCTGAAATCGACCGTATTGTTGCCGACATATGCGCCGATGTTCAAAAACGTGGCGATGCGGCGCTGATTGAATACACCAACCGCTTTGACGGTACCTCCGCTCAAACCATCGACGATTTAATCCTGACGCAAGACGATTTGCAGTCTGCGTTTGAGCGTTTGCCCGAAAACATTCAGACGGCCTTGAAAACGGCCGCGCGACGGGTGGAAAGCTATCATAAACACCAAAAAATGGAGTCGTGGACTTACGAAGACGAAGACGGCACGCTTTTGGGCCAACAGATTACGCCGCTTGACCGTGTCGGTATTTATGTTCCGGGCGGTAAAGCCGCTTATCCGAGTTCCGTCATCATGAACGCCATGCCTGCCCACGTTGCCGGCGTGAAAGAAATCATCATGGTCGTTCCCACTCCGAAAGGCGAGCGCAACGATATCGTGTTGGCGGCTGCTTTTGTGGCCGGTGTAACCAAAGTATTTACGGTCGGCGGCGCGCAGGCGGTTGCGGCTTTGGCTTATGGTACGGAATCTGTGCCTCAAGTCGATAAGATTACCGGCCCGGGCAATGCTTTTGTCGCTGCGGCCAAACGACGCGTGTTCGGCGTGGTCGGTATTGATATGGTGGCAGGGCCGTCTGAAATTTTGGTAATTGCCGATGGTACGACGCCTGCCGATTGGGTGGCCATGGATTTGTTCAGTCAGGCGGAACACGATGAAATTGCACAAGCGATTTTGATCGGTACTTCTCAAGCGTATTTGGACGAAGTTCAGACGGCCATGAACCGTTTGATCGAAACCATGCCGCGCCGTGCGATTATTGAAGCTTCATTGGGCAACCGCGGTGCAATGATTTTGGCTAAAGATTTGGACGAAGCCTGCGAAATCGCCAACTATATTTCTCCCGAACACTTGGAATTGTCGGTCGAAAATCCGCAAGAGTGGGCGAAAAAAATCCGCCATGCCGGTGCGATTTTCATGGGACGCTATACCAGTGAAAGCCTTGGCGACTATTGCGCTGGCCCCAACCACGTTTTACCGACCAGCCGCACGGCGCGTTTCTCTTCTCCTTTGGGAACATATGATTTCCAAAAACGCTCCAGTCTGATTCAGGTTTCAGAACAAGGTGCGCAGAAGTTGGGTAAAACCGCCAGCGTGTTGGCGCATGGCGAAAGCTTGACCGCGCACGCCAGAGCGGCTGAGTTCCGTTTGAGAGACAATCCGTAAGAAACCAAAAAGGGCATCTAAACAGATGCCCTTTTTATTGTGATGAAGATTTTAGCCGAGAAGGTATCAGGCCGTCTGAAAACAGGTTTAACGGTTTTTCAGCCAGTCATTACGCATTTGTGCGGCTTCTTCAAAATAGCGGTAAAGCTCGGTTTTGTTGCCGTCTGAAAGGAGTTGTTCCAATTTGGATAATTGTTCTTTCAAATCTCCGGTCAGTTTGAGCAGGGCGGGGCGGTTGGCCAGGCAGATGTCTGTCCAGACGGCAGGGTGGCTGGAGGCAATGCGGGTAAAGTCGCGAAAGCCGGTGGCGGCATAGGGGAGGTAGTCTTTGCCGTGAGGATGGTCAACCAAAGCGTGGACATAGGCAAAGGCGGCCAAGTGCGGCAAGTGGGAAACAGCGGCAAAAATATTGTCGTGTTCTTCGGCGCTCATGGTGAAAATCTGCGAACCAACCGCCTGCCACAGGCTTTTCAACCGTCTTAGGCCGTCTGAAGCCTCTTGGCCGTGTAGCGTAATGATAAGGCGGCTGTTTTGAAACAAACCGCAACGCGCGGATTTTGCGCCGCTTTGATCCGAACCGGCAATCGGGTGGGCGGCAAAACATTGCGGCAGGCGCTCGGATAAGTGGGTACGGAAGGCATCGAGTGCCGATTGTTTGGTGCTGCCGACATCAGAAACGCAGGCAGTGTCTTTTAAGAAAGGTTTGATGTCGCGGCATACGTCAGGTAGGACGGAGACAGGCGTGGCGATTAAAACCAAATCGGCGTTGCCGATGCTTTCGGCGCAAATATTCGGATAGGCATGGTCGATGATGCCGCATTCGAGTGCGTAATTAAGGTTGTCGGCATTGGTGTCGATGCCGGTAACGGTTTGCACCAGTCCCAAGCGTTTGAGGTCGAGCATGAACGAGCCGCCGATTAAACCGACGCCGATAAGGGTAATGTGGGGGAAAAAGGCGGAAGTGTTCATGGTTTGAATCCGGTACAAGTGGAAAAGCTTATTTTAATCCGTTATGGAGGTCGTCTGAAAGTTGTCATCAAGGTTTCAGACGGCCTTTTTTATGGTCGAATTTTCATGATTTAGGCATAGAAAACTCCGTTTAGTAGGAGCATGTAACCGATTATCAGATTTTCATACACTAAAATAATCATCTGAATTAGTATAACGTCTTAAAGTAAGTAATTGGTATCTTAAAGTAAATTATTACATCATATTTTATTTTAATTGATATCGAATAAAATAACTCACTCAGAAAGAAGGAATTTATGAGTTTTTCACAAACCGAATTAGTCAACGCGATGCGTTTGCTTTCTACCCGTCTGCCGCAGTTTCCGGAGCAGCAAAACCAAGTATCCCGCATGTTGCGCATCGTAACCGAACGTTTGAGCAGCCATTTGAACGAAAACCTGAAAGCGTTCGGCATCAATGAAAATCTGTGGTTTTCCCTGATGGCGGTTTACGTCAGCCCAAACAGCGAAATCCTGCCTTCGCGCTTGAGCGACCTGATGGACTTGACGCGCACCAGTGCCACACGCCTGTCGGACGATATGGTTGAACGCGGCTGGGTAGAGCGTTATATCAATCAAAAAGACCGCCGTCAGATTGTGCTAAAATTGACCCCTTCGGGTGAGACCTTCATCCACGAAGTATGGCCGCAAATTGCCCGTCAGAGCGGCCAAGCGTGGGAAGATTTCACGAAAGAGGATTATGATACGCTGCAACACCTGTTGGGTAAACTGTTGAACCGTTTGGGCAATTAACAACAGACGGCCTGAAGGTCTGCGGCAGGCACACATAAACGGAGTCTGTATGAAATTAGGTTTGGTCAAATCAAGCGTATACGTTGCCGCAGTTTCGCTGTTGGCGGCATGTGCGCCCTTCGGTAAACAGTCGCCTTTGGATGAGACAACAGCCTATCCGCTGCCGCAAGGCCAATCTGCCGCTGCTGCCCAAGACGGCTGGTGGATGAAGCTGAAAGATCAAAAATTAAACAATTTGATTGCTTCCGCCATTCAGACATCTACTAATCTGCGTGTCGTCAAGGCAAGGTTTGAGCAGGCTCAGGCGCAGCTGGGAGTTGTAGGGGCCGCAAACAAACCGCAAGTCGGCTTGGGCGTTACAGGTCTGGGTGCTTATGTTTCACCCAAACCTCAAGCCGGTATGGTTGATACCGACCATACATTGGTTTTGGCGAACGCAGCCTTGCAAGGCAGCCTGGTTTTTGACTTTTGGGGTAAAAACCGAGAGCAGATTCAAGCCGTTTTGGGAAAAAGCCGGGCTGCGGTTTATGAGGCGCAGCACATCCGCACCGAGCTGGCTCATGCCGTTGCCGCCCAATATTTTGCGTGGCAGATGGCGACAGAACAACTGGCTTTGCTGGATACGCGCATAGAGCTGGCGGATAAAGCATTGAAACTGATGCAACAACGCGTTAAAGCGCAGCTGGCTCCTGCCGATGCGTTGCACGCTCTGGAAATGGCGCAACAACAATTGCAGCTTGAAAAATCGGCATGGACTCAGAAAAACGAGAAAATCCGCAACAGTTTAGCTGTATTGACCGGCCGTGTACCGGGTGCATTGAATGGACAGGTTCCGGAAAAAATGGCCGCTGTGCCGTCATTGCCTGTTAACCGTATTGAAGCGGACTTGCTGGCGGCCCGCCCCGATATCGCGGCACAAAAAGCCTTGCTTGAAGAGAAATGGCATATCGTCAAATCGACAGAAGCAGAGTTTTATCCGAATATTGAGTTGAAAGTTTTGGCAGGCATGACGCATATTGATGCGTTCAATCTGATTCGCGGACGGACATCCGGTATGTTGGGCATTGTTCCAGCTTTGAATCTGCCATTGTTTACTTCTGGCGCGCTGCAATCCAAATTGGCAGGCAAACGCGCCCAATATAATGAGCAGGTTGCCGTGTACGACCAAACTGTTTTGAATGCCATGCGTTCGGCGGCAGATGCCGTCGTGGACTATCAAAGCCTGAAAAGCCGACAAGATACTTGGAACAAGATGGTCAATATCGCGGATAAATCTGTACAAAATGCGAAAGGACGTGTTCGTGCAGGCTTGGATAACGGCTTGACCGCCTTGCAAAAACAAGACGAAGCTGTGCGTATGAAAATGTCGGCAGTCCAATACCATGCAGAATATCTGACAGCTTGGAGTAACCTCAATGCCCAGTTGGGCGGAGGCTTTAAATTAAATAAGAAATAAACGTTTGATTAAAACAGTAGGCCGTCTGAAAGTGATTTCAGACGGCCTTTTGCTTACCTTATTTACATTTGCTACCGGAAGAAATTATTGTAATGAATAGAGTGTAACTATAAAATATGACCCTTTAGCGCGTTAAACGCGCGTATTGGGGGCTGATGGTATAAGTCAGCTACCCGACAAGACAATAATATCGTTATCACATGTGCAGAATTTAAAGTTGGGACTTATGGATACTCAATCAGAAAAAAATAATGTCCAAAATGAAACGGAAGTAGCCGCTTCCGGCGCTAAGACGCATCGCAAACGCAATTTGGTTATCGTTACGCTTCTATTCCTTATTGCGGCAGCAGGAGTTGCTTTGGCGTATTTCCTGTTTTGGCAGCATGAAGAAGAAACGGAAGATGCTTATGTGGCCGGTCATTTGGTGATGATTACGCCGCAGGTGAACGGCACGGTGCGCAAAGTCATGTATGACGATACGGATGTCGTGAAAAAAGGCGATGTGTTGGTGGCTTTGGACGACAGCGATTTTCAGCTGGCATACGATCGCGCGCAAAATGAATTGATTCAGGCCATCCGTCAAAACAAACAGCAAACTGCGGTCAATTCAAAAGCCAAAGCGCAAGTGTTGTTGCGCAAAGCCGATTTGGCCCGTGCGCAAGCCGATTTGCGCCGCCGCGAATCTTTGGCGGGGACGGAAGCGGTTTCCGGTGAAGAACTCAGCCATGCTCGCGCCGCTGTGGTTCAGGCTCAGGCTGCATTGAAAGCGGTTGAAGCAGAAGAAGTTTCTGCTCAGGCAGCGTTGGGCAGCAATATTCCTCTGCGCCAACAACCGGCAGTTCAGACAGCCATTAGCCATATTAAAGACGCTTGGCTGAATTTGCAGCGTACGCAAATCCGTTCGCCGATCGGCGGCCAAATTGCCAAACGAAATGTCCAAGTCGGCCAACGTATCGTGCAAGGTACGCCGATGATGGCCGTTGTGCCTCTGTCTGAATTGTGGGTGGATGCCAACTTTAAAGAATCGCAACTGCGCAAAATGAAAATCGGCCAGCCTGTTGAAATGACAGCCGATTTGTACGGCAGCAAAGTGGTTTACCATGGCAAGGTCATGGGTTTGTCGGCCGGTACGGGCAGTGCGTTCTCATTACTGCCGGCACAAAACGCAACGGGCAACTGGATTAAAGTTGTGCAACGTGTGCCGGTGCGTATCAGTTTGGATGCCAAAGAATTGCAACAAAATCCGCTCCGTGTCGGTTTGTCGATGACTGTTAAAGTCGATATTGCCGAGAAGGGCAGCGGTAAAGCCATGACTGCCGAAGCGGAACGAAATACTGCATTGCCGGAAACGGAAAGTGTGGATTGGAAAGCCGCCGATGCTTTAGTCGATAAAATCTTCGAGCAATACGCAAAATAATCTTTTCAGACGGCCTGAGTCTTTTATTGGAGGCTCAGGCCGTCTGAAATATTGATTCTCTTCAACCGACCGCTTTGGCGGTTGTCTTATAGTTTACAAATATGAATTATCCGCCGTTACAAGGGTTTAAGCTGGTGTTGGCAACTTTGGCGCTCAGCTTGGCCGTATTTATGGAAGTCTTGGACAGCACCATCGCCAATGTTGCCGTGCCTGTTATTGCAGGGGATTTGGGTGCGGCTACCACGCAGGGAACTTGGGTGATTACCTCATTTGCCGTAGCCAATGCCATTTCCGTTCCCTTGACGGGTTTTTTGGCCAAGCGGTTTGGCGAGGTCAAAATCTTTATCGCCGCTGTGATTGGGTTTGTCGTCATGTCATGGCTGTGTGGCATTGCGCATAATCTTCAGGCCTTGGTTTTTTTCCGTGTATTGCAAGGCTTTATCGCTGGGCCATTGATTCCCTTGTCCCAAAGCCTGTTGATGGCTTCTTATCCGCCAGAAAAACGAACATTGGCACTGGCTTTATGGGCGATGACCGTCGTTGTTGCCCCTGTATTGGGACCGATTTTGGGCGGTTGGATTTCGGACAACTGGCATTGGGGATGGATTTTCTTTATCAATATTCCGATCGGGATTTTGTCTGCAACTATTGCTTGGAAACAGCTTAGACATAGGGAAACTGAAATCGTCAGGGCGCCAATCGATTATGTCGGGCTGGTGTTGATGATTGTCGGTATCGGCGCATTACAAATGATGCTGGATAGGGGCAAGGAATTGGATTGGTTTGCCTCGGGAGAGATTATCGTTTTGGGCGTTACCGCTTTGGTATTCCTGACATATTTTATTGTTTGGGAGCTGGGTGAGAAATACCCGATTGTCGATTTGTCATTGTTTAAAAATAGAAACTTCACGATAGGCGTCGTTGCTACATCGTTGGGCTTTATGGTCTATATGGGCACATTGACCCTGCTGCCTTTGGTGTTGCAATCAAATCTCGGCTATACCGCTACTTGGGCAGGTCTGGCTGCTGCACCGGTGGGCTTCCTGCCGATTATTCTGTCGCCGATTATCGGTAAGTTCGGCAATCGCGTCGATATGCGCCTGTTTGTCAGTGCCAGCTTCTTGGTTTTTGCCTACACATTCCATTGGCGCACCGATTTCTATGCCGGTATGGATATGAGCAACGTCGTTTGGCCGCAGTTTTGGCAGGGTTTAGGCGTAGCCATGTTCTTCCTGCCTTTGACCAGTATCACCTTGTCGCATATGAAAGGCAATCAAATTGCCTCGGCCAGTAGCTTGTCTAACTTCTTACGGGTCTTTATGGGCGGTGTCGGAGTATCGGTTGTCAGTACCATGTGGGAACGACGCGAAGCTCTGCATCATACTCAGCTGACCGAACATGTTAACTTATTGTCCTCAATCAGCAACCAATCTATTCAAGGCATGATGGCCAATGGCCTGAGCAAGGAGCAGGCTTTGGTGGCGATAAATAGCACCATTTCCCAACAAGGCTTTATTATTGGCTCAAATGAAATCTTCTTGGCAGGCAGTATTATATTCATCAGCATGATTCCCATTATTTGGTTGGCAAGACCTCCGTTTAACGGCTCCAGTGGGGGAGGACATTAAATAAAAGGCCGTCTTAGATTCAGACGGCCTTTTATCTATATATTATTTAAGACTCAATAACAGATCTCTAAATGCATTCGGATCTTTAATAAATGTCATTTCACCTGATTGAGGAAAATGGAAATCCAGTAGGCGGGATACCCAGAAACGGATACATCCGGCTCTTTGTGCCGTAGGGAAATATGCACGTTCTTCATCAGATAAAGGACGCACGCTTTCATAGCCATGGATAAAAGCACTATAAAGAGCAGGGTCTAATTTATTATCGGCTGTCCGTGCCCAGTCGTTAACTGCAATGGCCAAGTCGTACATAAAATTACCATTGCACGCATAATAGAAATCGATAAAGCCGGAAACTTCATCTCCATTAAGCAGTACGTTGTCTTTAAACAAATCGGCATGGATAATACCGGAAGGCAAATGTTCTCCAAGATTTTCATCTAAAGCAGCAATTTCAGCTTGAAGCAGTTTGGCATCTTCGCTATCTAAAACCGGGAGTAACTGGGTACAGGCATCATGCCACCAGTCATCATAACGGGGATTTTTCATTTTTAAAGGAAAATCCTGGCCGGCTAAATGCATTTTGGCCAACATCGCACCAGTATGGAAACATTGTGCCTCAGTCGGCCAGCCGGTATCGGAGCCATTCAAACAAGTTACCAAGCAAGCAGGTTTTCCGGCTAACATAGAATGCAGTCCACCATCTTTACGAGCAATCGGAGCGGCGCAGGCAACGCCATTTTGGCTCAAGTGTTGGTTTAGCTCTAAAAAGAAAGGCAGTTCCTCTGATTTTAAAACCTCAAAAACAGTCAACACATAACGACCGGTTGAGGTAGTCAGAAAATAATTACTGTTAGTAATCCCTTGGGCAATCCCCTGCAAAGAGACAAAATCTCCCAAATCATATTGCAGCAAGAAATCGCGCATTTGAGCGTCGGAAACACTGGTATAGACAGACATAGCAAACTCGAAGCTGAAATAAAATCAAAGAAACATCATACCAAAAAACAAGCGGCAACAATATAAATTAAAGCATAGGTCAAATTCAAAAGGCCGTCTGAAATACTCTTTCAGACGGCCTTAGTATTGAACCGGGTTGGAT